>JAVWJE010000007.1:0-37240 GCA_036639135.1 Carnobacterium sp.
CTCGCCGTCTCCATTAGAATATCGACTATTCTGATTGATAAAAAGATTGTCAGTGCTGCCAAGTTGCAGCGTTGGCAATCTTTTTTATAGAATAGGCTTTTAATAATTTTTTTAACAAATAGATAATCATACTAAATACTCAAGGTATTGATAATTAAAAATGCACTAACACCTATTTTTTGTACAAAAAAAATATTCTGTAACCTATTCGATGACCTAAAAAGCTGATTATGGACAAGTGGAACTAAAAAAGATGCTAACTAGTCCATTATCGCACTTTAAACCAAAAGAAAATGAGAAAGTCTTCCATTTATTGAAGATTTTCTCAGTAGGTACTAAAAACCTTTAAGAAGTTAACTCCTCAAAGGTTTTTTTCATCTCTCTTATTATTATTTAAACACTAATGTAGGTCTAGATAAACACTCCATTTTCTTTACGATCATTATGCTAAATATCGATGAATGTTCAAGGATGTATATTGTCATCTTCGGGAGATTTTTTAACGAGTTTATTTTCTCATTGGATACTCGAGTCTCTATAAAAGATAATATCTTGATTCCAGTTACTTGTAATTAAGGTGTTAGTGAGGGTAGACTTTTTATTCTTGCCGTTGAACTAACAGAATAATAAGCTTCATTTTTACTGTTTATAAAACATATATATACTAATTTGATTGGGGGGAAGAGGTATGGTCAATCCGATAGAGACTTTGCAAAAATTTATAGATGAAGCGGAACATATTGCTTTCTTTGGTGGAGCGGGAGTATCGACAGAAAGCGGGCTTCCAGATTATCGTTCAGATGATGGAGCTTACACAGAACTAGAGAGACAAAAGTTAGATCCTAGAAGAGTCATGAGCAAAAGCTATTTAGTCAATTATCCTGAAAAGTTTTTTAATCAGCCGAACAAGAGCAAAAAACGGATAAAACCGGATCCGAATGCTGCACATCTTTACTTAGCGGAGTTGGAAAGTAAGCCAAAAGATGTTCGTATCATCACTCAAAATGTTGATCGTTTGCATCAAACGGCTGGAAGTAAACTAGTTGTTGAATTACATGGCAACAATCGCCATTTTCATTGTATGGAATGTGGCCGAGAATATAAGCCAAAAGAAATCCAAAAAGATGAGCGAAACGTTCCACGTTGCCCAATTGATCATGGAATCATTCGAGCAGATGTTGTTTTGTTTGGCGAAAATATTCAGCCGGAAATTTTAGAGAGAGCGAAAGAGCTGATTGCTAGTTCTGACTTACTTATTATTGCAGGAACTTCTCTAACGGTGAACCCAGCAAAAAATTTGATTCACTATTTTAAGGGGAAAAGGGTTGTCGTTATTAATAAAACACCTTTAACCATCGATTTTCCAATTGACTTAGTCATTCAAGATGCAGTTGGGGAAGTTTTTAAACAACTGACAATTTAAATAAGCCAAAAAAACCAACGATTTTATTTGTTGGTTTTTTTGTTCATGTTTGTTTATAAAAAACTTTATTTCTCGGTTCTACACTTTCATGGCAGCAAGGACACCTTCACCTTTGTTGATTTGTACATCATTAAAGAGCAGCGAGGCTTCTAATGCAGCTAAGGCCAATAAAACAATCTCTTTGCGGCTACTATAGCACATGTTCCCAATGCGCCATACTTTACCAGCTAATGGACCAAACGCAGCAGCTATCTTAACACCAAAGTTAGATAATAGAATCGAACGAAAAGCTGCTTCGTCAACTCCTTCGGGTACTTCTACACATGTATTGGGTGGTAATTTTGTATCAGGATTACCGAAAATAGTGAGCCCCATTGCTTTTAATCCAGTAACCATCGCTTGTTCATTTAATTTGTGACGGCTATAGCGATCCGTTAACCCTTCTTCTTTTACGAGACGCAATCCTTCATGAATAGCGTAGACCATAGAGGTGGCTTCTGTATGGTGGTTGATTCCTTCCGCACTCCAATAACGTTGCAATTGACTTAAGTCTAAATAGTTACTTTTGATAAAATGTTTGTTGCGTACTTTTGGATCCAAGCCAAATTCTTTTTGGTAACGAGAGGTCAATATTTTTTCAACACGTTCATTGTAAGTAATGGTTGACATACCAACGAGGACGCTTAAGCCTTTTTGTGTGCCGCCAACAACAATATCAATGCCCCATTCATCAACTTTAATAGGAGTGCTGCCAAATATAGCAACCGCATCGACAATAAAGAGGACATCATTTTCCTGACAATAACAACCAATCTCTTTTAATTATTGCATCTGTCCAGTAGAAGTTTCACCATGAACCATTGCTAGAACTTTAGGTTGGTACTCTTTAATCGCAGCAATAACTTCTGCTGGTTCGAATATTTCTCCCCATTCTTTTTTCAATCAACCCTAACATAGCAGCTTCAAGTCCTGAACGAGACGAGCCATCAATCGCAAATGTATAAGTGTTTTTTGTCTCAAATGAAATTTTCAATAATTCTGTGATTTCTCCCATTAGTTCTCTGAATACAGGATCGTATTGTCCTGAAATAGGCATACTCATAGCTCTTAGAACACGAGGATCGACGTCAACAGGACCCGGGGTCATGATAATTTTTTTTGAAAGTTTATTTGGAGTCTCAATGTGATATTACATTAACCGCTAAGCTATTATTCAGTCATCGTAACACCGTTAAATATCGAATTGCTAAGTGTGAAGACCTTTTTGAAATGCCTATTAACAATCCTAATTTGTCTTTAAATATAAGACTAGCTCTTGAGCTTTCAGAAGATAATAGTGCAATTTAAAGAATAAGATTTAGCTAATAGTTGAAGAAGTTTTAATCGTGTTAAGACGCGATAAATAAAAACAACTATGCCTAAAAAAAATAGGGTCTGAAAAGATTGCACGTGCTGCCAGTTTGCAGTGACGGCAATCTTTTTTTATCGTTTTTTCTTTACTTATAGAACATGTGTTCGTATAATAAGGATTGAGGTGAAGAATATGGACAATAAAAAAGTGAGTATTGAAAAATACGATTTAGATTATATACTTGTGGATAAAAAGGTATTTATAAAAGATGAAACAGGCAACTTAGGTAAAGAAATCATCGATTACATAGATCCTACACGAAACAAACAGTTGTATGCTAAGTATGCAGCTGAATTTTTTGAGATAAATATGAGAACCCTTGGAAAATATAGACTAGACGGTGTACTGTTTAGTTGCCAACCCGTAATTGTATTCATTGAAGAAATAGAAAAAAGAGTAAAGTAGTTGAATTTAATAAATTTACATAAAATTTTTATAAAAAATCAGCTACTAAATTAGGAGGGGAAAAGGATGAATTCGGCGATTGTAACGGGGAAAATTGTATCTAAAATAAAAGTGATGAATGAGACAAATGCAAATCCCTTCTGTAAGTTCGAACTTGTTTTGGATAATCGAACGTTTGATTGTTTAGTCATTGGTACGAAGGCACATAAGTTTGTGTATGATGTTGATACGGGGATGGAAGTAACAGTAGAAGCGATAATTAATAATCAAATGCAATTAGTTATTCAGACTTATCAGACACATTTTTATCCTAATTACTTTGGTCAATTATTTGATTGTAACGGACAAAGATTGTCTCAAGATGAGGTTGATTATTGAAGATAAAAGAAAAAAGCTATTTTCAGCTGTTGATTCAGCGAAAACGGCTTTTTTGTTTTTTATGACGGAGATAAAATTTTTCCAAATGATAATAGCCAACACCAACCGCTAAGCAAATAGTTAAATCAATAACTAATAACGATTGTGACTTATCAATATAAGGAGCAATAATCCAAAAGTAAACCATTTGAACAATAAAAATATGGTAAGATTGTGTGCCTAGCCGCGCCAAACCTTCATAAACACTATTCCATCTCAGTTTAGGTAAATAAGTGAGAGCTAAATGAAACAACAACAAAGCGTAAAAGAAGGTTAATGGGTTTTGGCCTTTCCATGAAGTATGAAAAGAATAAAAAGGCACTTCATAGTTAAAATAATGAACTAAGATAAGATAAGGAATACTTAAAAGGGCACCTATCTTCATTACTATTAAAGCTTTCTGGTTTTCTTGAATATAGTAATACCAAATGCCTAGAGCGATGGCAAACAAGTAACGAAAGAAAAATAAGCGGTATAAGAATGGTGGCAAGCCTAAAATATCACTAGCTAACTCAAAAGCTAGATTGATTAAGAAACTGATTAACAACATAAGGTGATGATTTTTTCTAGCAAGGTAATAAAGAAAAGGTAAAAAGAAAATAAGTTGGATCATAATTGAAATAAAAAATCCGCCAAACCCGCCACGACCAAATAAATAAAAGAAGATAGTCGCTTCTTTTCCAATAAAAGGACCGATAATGATTTGAAATAAATAAGCAACAACGGCTGGTAATAAAATGCGATTTAATTTTTTATAAAGTAAGATGGGTTGGTAAAGGTCAATGAGTGTCTCAGCATGATGTCTTTCATAGGACTTTGTGTTATTGAATCCTGCGATGATAAGAAATAAAGGAACAGCTTGTAGAATATAAAAAGGGCCTCCAATATTTAATACTGTTTGACCAGGTATACTGTGAATGAAGATAACAAAAAGAATCGCAAGTCCTTTTACAATATCAATGGTTCGATTGTACGTCAAGAATAAATCCCCCTATCGTTACCTATTATGCGATAAGTTTTTGTATTTGAAAAGGAATTTGCTGATAAAGGTAAAAATAAGAGAGAAGAATGATAGAAATCGAACGCAAAAAAACTATGGTACAATAAAAAAGATAAATGAAATGAGGAGGAAAACATAATGGACGGTAAGAAAAGAGTGAATATAAAACTAGATTCATTAGTCGATATTGTACTAAAAAAAGACCAACGCACGGGAACATTAACAAGAGGTCATGTCAAACGAATTTTGACGAATAGTGCACAACATCCTCACGGAATAAAAGTGATGCTAAAAGAAGACGATCAGGTTGGAAGAGTACAAAAAATAATAGAATAATAGAGCTTTAAAACGATTTAAATAGAGGTTTTTCAAAAAAATGTAAAAAACCTCTCGTTGCTTACACCAAAGCGTATGGAACGGTTCCAACAAAAGAGACATTCAGGTTATTATTTCACTTTTTAAGAATTAAGCGGTATAATAATAGACACAGCTGTTCGAATTGAGTTCAGTGTATTTCCAATAGGAGGAAAATTAATATGATAATCGGTATACCTAAAGAAATCAAAAACAATGAAAATCGGGTGGCTATTTCACCAGCAGGAGTTCACAGTCTAGTAGAAGCAGGACACGAAGTACTTGTTGAAGAATTAGCCGGAAAAACAGCAGGCTTCACTGATGAGGCTTTTGTAGACGCAGGAGCAAAAATGATTAAAAGCGCCGCTGACATTTGGGCAGCAGATATGGTTATTAAAGTAAAAGAACCACTACCTGAAGAATATGTCTATTTCCGTGAAGGTTTAATCCTTTTCACATACCTACATCTAGCAGCAGCTAAAGAGTTAACAGATAAATTAGTAGAAACTGGCGTAACCGCTATTGGTTATGAAACAATGGCAAAAGATGGTGTATTGCCACTATTGACTCCAATGAGTCAAGTAGCGGGTCGTATGGCTGTTCAGATTGGTGCTCAGTTCTTAGAAAATAATTATGGTGGAAAAGGTCTATTGTTAGGTGGGACACCAGGAGTTTCAACAGGGAATGTTGTGATTATCGGTGGTGGTGTTTCAGGAATGCACGCAGCTAAAATGGCTGTTGGCCTTGGAGCTGACGTAACAATCTTAGATGTAAACCCTGCTCGCTTAGCGGAGTTAGGCAATATTTTTGGTAATTCAGTAACAACGTTGATGTCAAACGAATTCAACATTGCAGAGCAAGTTAAAACAGCTGACTTAGTTATTGGTGCTGTATTAATCCCAGGATCTAAAGCACCAACGTTAGTAACAGAAGAAATGGTTAAAACAATGGAAGCTGGATCAGTGATTGTAGATATTGCAGTCGACCAAGGTGGTATTGTTGAAACGGCCGATAAAGTAACAACACATGATAACCCTGTTTACATTCGTCATGGCGTTCTTCATTATGCTGTTGCTAACATGCCAGGAGCTGTTTCAAAAACGTCAACAATGGCTTTAACGAACGTTACCATTCCTTATGCGGTAGAAATTGCTGGAAAAGGTGTTGAATTAGCGGCACAAGAAAACCCTACGATATACGGTGGATTAAACGTTATGAAACATAAAGTAACTGAACAAAAAGTTGCTGAATCGTTAGGGATGGAATTTGTTGAAGCAAGTACGTTATTTAAAAAATAATCATCTCTAAAAAGCCAAACCTTTTAAGGTTTGGCTTTTTTTCTTGAACAATCATTTGGTGAACATTTATCCCACAAAAATTTGGAATCGGTTATAATGAATAAAAAGAAGCGAGGTGAGGTGGCGTATCATAAATAATGAAGCAAAAGAACAAGTGATGGTTGAAGTGGCTAAGTTGTATTATCAATCGGATTATAGCCAGCAAGAGATTGGAACAAAACTCGGCATTTCAAGACCCACTGTTTCCCGTTTGTTAAAAAGGGCTAAAGCTAAAGGATACGTTCAAATAAAAATAGTAGACCCCTTTTTTGACCTCGCTCATTTAGAAACAGAGCTAAAAGAAAAGTACTCTCTAAAAGAAGCTCACGTTGTCTTCTCACCAGAATCTGATTATGAAACGATTACAGCCTATTTGTCTAGCTTTACAGCAGATTACCTAGAACAAGTGGTTGTAGATGGAACGATTCTAGGCGTAAGTTGGGGAACAACCATGTATGAAATTGCTAAAAAATTAACGCTAAAAAAAGTACGCGGTGTTGAAGTTGTTCAGCTAAAAGGTGGCATAAGTCATTCAACTGTGCAAACTTATGCGAATGAAACGATTTCTCTGTTTTCGGCTGCTTTCCAAACGACACCGTTGAATCTTTTGTTACCTGTTATTTTCGATCATGTTACGACTAAAAAATTAGTCGAGCAAGACCGACATATGCATGACATTATTGAAAAAGGAAAACAAGCAACGGTAGCCTTATTTACGGTTGGAACCGTACGAGAAAATGCATTGCTATTCAGATTAGGTTATTTTGATCAAGAAGAAAAAGCACGCTTAAAGGAACAAGCTGTAGGCGATATTTGTTCACGTTTTTTTGATGCTAAAGGAGAAATAAGCGATCAAGAGCTAAACAATCGAACGATGGGGATAGAGTTAGAAGAGTTAAGGCATAAAAAAAGATCAATCTTAGTAGCTGGTGGGCACAGAAAATTAGCAGCTATTAACGGAGCGTTAAAAGGAAAATACGCGAACGTCTTGATTATTGATCAATTTACAGCCAAAGAACTCCTTGAGTTTAATTGAAAAAAACAGGGTTGACTAGAACGTTTACATTTAAATGAGTTTAAGATACAATAAGGTTACTTGTAATTGAACATAATTTCATAATAATATGAGCATATGTTCAATTGTGAAAAATGAATGATAAACTAGGAGGAAGTATAAATGAATAAACTAGCTAATCTAATCGATCATACAGCCTTGAAACCTGCTGTAACAAAGGAAGAAATTTTAAAATTAACGGCAGAAGCTAAAGAACATGGTTTCTACTCAGTATGTGTTAACCCGACATGGGTAGCAGAAGCTGCAAAACAGTTAAAAGGATCAGATGTTGACGTTTGTACGGTGATTGGATTCCCATTAGGTGCAAATACAACAGCTGTAAAAGTTTATGAAACAACCGACGCCATTAACAATGGAGCAACAGAAGTAGACATGGTTATCAACATTGGTGCATTGAAGTCTAAAGAAGACAGCCAAGTTTTGAATGATATTCAAAAAGTTGTTGAAGCTGCTAAAGGAAAAGCATTAGTAAAAGTGATCATTGAAACTTGTTTATTAACAGATGAAGAAAAAGTACGCGCTTGTGAACTTGCTGTAAAAGCAGGGACTGACTATGTGAAGACTTCGACTGGATTTTCAACTGGTGGAGCAACAACAGCAGATATTGCCTTAATGAGAAAGACCGTTGGAGAGAAAATTGGGGTTAAAGCATCTGGCGGCATTCATTCAAAAGCAGATGTTGAAGCAATGGTTAAAGCTGGAGCAACAAGAATTGGTGCAAGTGCTGGAGTAGCGATTGTTTCTGAGCAGTAAAAACCAATCTTGTTCAATAGAATAAAGAAGTTGAAAGGTTGAAACGTTCATGTTTAAGTGGATAGTTCAACCTTTTTTCTTTTTTCATAATGGATGTGAAGTGAAAAAAGAATGGGAATAGAGTATACTTAAAAAGAGAAATTAACTAAAAGGAGCTTATTTATGACAAAAGGAAATAAAAAAATTGAAGTAGAAATAAAAGAAACACCTAATAACAAAGATGGATTTGTTGAATTATCTTTATCTGTAGGAAAAAAACAAATTGGAATGATCCAACAAGAAGAAGGTAAAAGCGTAAACGTTATTTTTAATTCAGGAGCAGAATCAAAAGCAAAATCAGTTGATGAGGGAATCAACCAGTTATTGATGGATTATAATTTGCATCAACTATAAGAACAAAGGTAAGACAATCATAAATTTAACTAAGAGAGGTGTGGTGTTGAATGACAGCAATTCCAAAAGAGGCTTCTTTCAAAGAGAAAGCAAAAGCATGGCTAGACATTATAGAACCAAACTGGGAGCGGGCTGAAGTTTCACCCAACTCAGCAGAACTGGCCTATTTTATTTTACTTTCAATAGCGCCCATCTTGTTAGTAGTAGCGAATGTGATTCCTTTTTTGCCGATTACTGCAACTGAAGTATTGCCTTACTTAAAAACAGCTTTACCGCCAGATATTTATAAAATCGTTCAACCCATGTTATTAGAATTTTTGAGTCAGACACGTGGCGGCGTTATCTCGATTGGTTTAATCACCTCGCTTTGGTCTGCTAGTAAAGCATTCAATGCAACTCAATTGGTTCTAAACGATGTCTATGGTGTTGAGGAGCGCAAAAACTTTATTATTGTTCGAGTTGTTTCTTTTATCATTAATTTAGCTATTGTAGGTGTTGTTGGAGTCATTATGTTTGCTTTTGTTTTTGGTAAACAAATCTTACATTTAATTGAGAATATCTTGAACGTTAAGCTAACCTTTGTTGAAGAGGTATTGAGTTATAGGTGGCTTATTTTATTAATTGTCTTGATTGTCGTTCTTACGTTAATTTATACTTTTTTGCCAAATCATGGTTTATCTTTCAAGTTTGCTTTGCCGGGCGCTTTATTTGCTACAATCGGTTGGCTGGTATTATCACAAGCATTTTCTCTATATGTATCCTTTGCTGGCGGTGCTGCAACGGGAAGTGGAGCTTTTGGCGTCTTTATTATCTTGATGTTGTGGCTTTATTTATCGGCTATCGTCTTTTTATTAGGAGCAATGATCAACGGTATTTATTTCCAATATAAATACAATAAAACAGTTGCTGAGTTTAAAAAAGAAAAAGAAGATGGAGAAGATGGGAAAACAGAAGAGGATTACTTAAGAGAGTCAGCTAATAGACAACGTGGGAAATTAATAAAAGTAAAAACGGTTGAAGAGCATGAAATGAACAAAGATGAAGTATCACCACTATAATAGGCTATTCAAGTAAAAAATGGAGTGGGAGTTTATCCCACTCCCCTTTTTTTTGTAGTTGGTTTCTTATATAATGAATAAGAAATTAAAAGAAGCTATTTTAGTGTTTAACTGAACAGATAAGGAGAATTTTTGAAATATGAATGAAAACAAAGAATCAAAAATAGATTATGGTATAATTTTATCTATTTTACTATTAGCTATTATCAGTATAGTCACGCTCTTTTCAACAACTTATCTCATTGAAGGCAAAGGTTTGCAAACCACAATCATGCAAATTGTTTGGTACATTATTGGAACAATCGCTATTATTGTTATCATGCAGTTTGATTCCGAACAGCTATGGAAATTAGCGCCAATTGCCTATGGGGTCGGATTACTGCTGTTGGTCTTAGTGTTGTTCTTTTATGATCGACCCACAGAGGTTTTTACCGGAGCTAAAAGTTGGTTTAAATTTGGAGGACTAACGTTTCAACCTTCAGAGATTATGAAAATAGCCTTTATACTCATGCTTGCACGTGTCGTAACCAAGCACAATAGTGAATACGATGAGCATTTTGTAAAAGCAGACTTTTTATTGATTGGTAAAATAGTACTAACTTCTATTTTTCCATTGGCTTTGATTTTATTGCAAAACGATTTAGGAACAACGTTAGTTTTTTTGGCCATTATTAGTGGCGTTATCTTAATATCAGGTATCACGTGGAAATTAATTGCTCCCATGTTCGCAGCGGCAACAGCAGTCGGTGGAGGTTTATTGTTTATTGTTGTTTATAACCGAGATATCTTGATAAAATTCGGATTTAAACAGTACCAGTTTGCTCGTATTGACTCTTGGTTGGATCCTTATCATGGTTCTGCCGATGCAGCCTACCAACTGATTCAAAGTATGAAAGCCATTGGTTCTGGGAAAGTATTTGGTAAAGGGTTTGGTGTATCAGAAGTATATGTACCGGTTCGAGAGTCGGATATGATTTTTTCAACGATTGGTGAAAACTTTGGCTTTATTGGAAGTACAGCGTTAATCTTTATTTATTTCTTGTTAATTTATCAAATGATTCGCATTTGTTTTGATACAAAAAATGAGTTTTACACATACATTTCCACAGGTGTTATTATGATGATTCTATTTCATGTATTAGAAAATATTGGAATGGGTATTGGAATGTTGCCATTAACAGGTATTCCTCTTCCATTTATTTCGCAAGGTGGATCAGCTTTATTAGGAAATATGATGGGTGTCGGCTTAGTTATGTCAATGAGGTACCATTACCGAAGTTACATGTTCTCAGAAGATGAAAGTGAATTTTAACTAAACTAAACGCAACAAAATTTGAAGGGAGAAGAGGATTTGCTTAACTTTTATCAACACTCAACTTGTACGAGCTGTCGCAAAGGCAGACAATGGTTAGAGAACAATTCAATTGAGTATCAAGTAATCGATATGATTGCAACGCCTCCTTCAAAAGAACAATTAATGGAATGGATGACGGTATCTGATTTACCAATCAGTCGTTTTTTTAATGGAAAAGGCAATCGTTACCGGGAATTAAATTTGAAAGAAACCGTGCCAGAGATGACGATGGAAGAAGCTGCAGAGCTTTTATCAACAGACGGAATGTTGATTAAACGTCCATTGGTAACCGATGGGGAAAAAAGCACACTTGGCTTTAAAGAAGAAGATTTTGAAAAAGAATGGGTAAAATAAAGGAGAAAAAGACGATGACTGAGTTACAAAAAATAAAATACAGTAAAAATGGTTTATGGATTTTAAAAAACGATAAAAACTACCGCATTGGTTTATCTGAAAAAGGACAAGATGATCTAGGCGAAGTGATGTTTATTGATGTTCCTTCTGATGTGAATAGAATAGAATTAGAAGAGAGTTTGATTGGTGTAGAAGGCGCAAAAGCTGTAACGGAGCTAACTGCTCCGATTGCTGGGAATGTAGTTTCTTACCATGACGCATTAGCTGATGAGCCAGAAAAATTAAATAGTGCAGAAAAAGAAAACAATTGGATTGTTGAATTAACAGATGTGGACGAATCGGCCTTTAATGCTTTGTCAGATAAAATATAAAATGGATTGTTGTGATAAAATATAAAATGGATTGTTGTTGACAGACAAAAATCCATCTGTTAGAATGTTGACAATATCATAACAAAAGCGATGACAAGAAGAGTACGTTCAAAACAAACATTTTGAGAGAACCTCGGTTGCTGAAAAGAGGTAATGGGAGTTGAACGGAAAATGATCTTTGAGCAAGAATGAGTGAATGCATCTGCATAAGCTTATTCCGGTAGCACCCGATAACGTGCCACAGTATACAGGCTGCAATAAGCTTAGTACTGGATGAGGTTGATTTAGTGATGAATCAACGAACTAAGGTGGTAACACGAAAGCAATGACTTTCGTCCTTATATTAAGTAGGTGACTTAATATAGGGGCGGAAGTTTTTTTATTTACCTAAAAAAGTGAGAGAGGGGTAGCGTGAGTGATTGAATTAAAAGATATAAAAAAAGTTTTTCAAACAAAAGAAGGCAAGCTAACAGCAGTAGATCAAGTTAATTTATCGATTGAAGATGGTGAAATCTATGGAATCGTTGGTTACTCCGGAGCAGGAAAAAGCACATTGGTTCGAATGTTTAACGGACTTGAATTGCCAACAGATGGAACAGTAACCGTTAATGGTCATGTGATTTCAGAATTAAAAGGGAAACATTTAAGAAAGGAACGTCAAAAAATTGGGATGATTTTTCAACATTTCAACTTGTTGTGGTCTAGAACGGTATTAGAAAACGTGTTGTTTCCACTAGAAATAGCCGGCGTACCTAAACCTAAACGTGACGAAAAAGCAAGAGAACTGTTGCGCTTAGTAGGACTTGAAGGAAGAGAACAAGCTTATCCAGCTCAGTTGTCAGGCGGTCAAAAGCAGCGTGTAGGGATTGCTAGAGCATTAGCGAATGAACCGACCTTATTGCTTTGTGATGAAGCCACGAGTGCACTAGACCCTCAGACGACCGATGAAGTTTTAGACTTGTTACTCGATATTAACAAGCGATTAAACTTAACAATTGTTTTGATTACTCACGAAATGCATGTTGTCAGAAAAATTTGCAACAAAGTAGCTGTTATGGATAATGGAAAAGTTGTCGAATCAGGAGACGTATTAGAAGTCTTCAAGAAACCACAACAAGAGATTACAAAACGCTTTATTCGCCAAGATGCTAATCCAGATAGTGGAGAAACCGATGAAGTTCTAGAAGAGATGTTGGTTGAATACCCTGAAGGCAAACTGATTCACCTCGTATTTGAAGAAGAACAAGTTAAAATGCCAGTTATTTCAAGAATCGTGCGTGAATACAATGTAGAGTTAAACATTATTCAAGGAAATATCCAACAAGCTAAAAAAGGCTCGATTGGTTCCTTATATGTTCAATTAACGGGTGATGCACTCAGCATTTCAAAAGCGATTGAACGACTGAATCAAATGAAAGTAGGAGTAGAGGTGATTGAACATGTTGTCGAATCTTAAACTAGGCGCTAATCTGGTAAATCAATATTTTGATTTCTCGGATATCAAGTGGGATAAAATGCAAAAAGCGACTTTCCAAACAGTGGGAATGACCGTTGGTTCAGTCATTGTCGTCTTTTTATTAGGACTCTTACTTGGATTGCTATTATATGAAACAAATGGGAAAGAAACGCTAGCTGCTAAAGCATTGTATCGTGTCGTAGCTGTTTTCGTGAATGTGTTTCGTTCCATACCTTTTATTATTTTAATCGTTTTGATCATGCCATTTACAAAAGCAATGGTTGGATCGATTATTGGACCAATAGCCGCATTACCAGCGTTGATTATCTCTTCAGCTCCGTTCTATGGACGCTTAGTAGAAATCGGATTTCGTGAAATTGACAAAGGCGTTATTGAAGCTGCTGAAGCAATGGGAGCAAGCAAATGGGAAATTATTTATAAAGTGCTCATCCCAGAAAGTTTGCCAGCGATTGTTTCTGGTTTAACCGTTACAACAATTTCATTGGTTGGTTATACTGCTATGGCGGGAGTGATTGGTGCAGGCGGATTAGGGAACCTAGCTTACTTAGATGGATTCCAAAGAAACCAACCCTCTGTAACGTTAGTCGCAACATTTATTATTTTGATTATCGTTTTTGCGATTCAATTCATTGGAGATATAGCTGTTAAACGAATTGATAAACGATAAACATATGAGTAGGTAATAGGATTCATAAAAATACTAATTGAAAAAGGGGAGAAAGACGATGAAAAAATCATTATTATTTAAAGCCGTATTAACTTTAGGATTATCTTTAACACTTGCAGCTTGTGGGAACGACTCAGCAGATGAGAAGGACTCAACAAGTAAAAGCGAAGAAACAACGATAAAAATTGGAGCTAGCAACGTGCCACATGCAGAGATATTAGAATTTGCTGAACCACTTTTAGCAAAAGAAGGCGTAAAATTAGACATAACGACTTACAACGACTATGTTATTCCTAATATTGCCTTAGATGAAGGCGACCTAGATGCTAACTACTTCCAGCATATTCCATTCTTTAATAGCGCTGTTGCTGAGAATGATTTTGACTTCGTTAATGCTGGTGCAATCCATATTGAACCTCTTGGCTTATATTCTAAAAAATACAAAAAACTTTCTGATGTAAAAGATGGTGCAGTTGTTTTAGTTAGCAACAGTCAATCTGACTGGGGCCGTATCATCAGTATTTTAGAAAAAGAAGGGTTAGTAACGTTGAAAGAAGGCGTTGAACCAACAACAGCAACGTTTGATGACATCGATAAAAATACGAAAAACTTGAAATTTGAATACGAAAATGACCTAGCTTTAATGACAACTTTGTATCAACAAGAGGAAGGTGATCTAGTAGCAATTAACTCAAACTTCGCAGTAGATCAAGACTTAGACCCGCTTGAAGATTCAATCGCATTGGAAAGCACAAGTTCTCCATATGCAAACATCGTAGCCGTTCGTTCAGAAGATAAAAAAGATCCAGCTATCCAAAAATTGATTAAAGTATTGAAATCAAATGAAGTTCAAGATTACATTTTAGAAGAATGGAAGGGTGCAGTCGTACCCGTTAAAGACTAAATTCAATTCATTTTAAACAAACATGCTAGTTAAACGATTGACTGTAGCGACTTTTTAAAAGGTTATCTTTTAAAGAGTCTTTCTACTTTTCGTTTGACTAGCATGTTTATTTATTTTTGTTAAATGTAAAGGAATCTTTTCTTTAATAAGCGATCGAAGCGCGTTTGACAAAGTCAGTGAATAATCGTTGCATCTTAATGTCTTCTTTTAGCATTAATTCAGGGTGCCATTGGACGGCGACGATTCTTTGTTCAGGATCGGTGGATTCAAACCCTTCAATCAAGTTGTCTTTACTCCAAGCAACAGCTTTAAAAGGTTCTGCCAATTCTTTGATAGCTTGGTGATGGTAAGAATTGACTACGTAAGAGTCTCCAAAAACTTGACCTAATTGACTTTTTAAATCTAGCACAATCGTATGAGAACCTTTAGTGAAATGAGTTTGTTGGATGTGTTGGACCGTTAATTCTTTGTAATCAGATACATCTTGATAAAGCGTTCCGCCATACATAACGTTTAACAGTTGCATACCTCGACACACAGCAAAGATGGGTTTGTGTTGCGCAATCGTTTCTTTTATTAAAGCTATTTCAAAAGCATCGCGAGCGGGTTCAGTAGATTCTAATTTTAAATGAGGTTCTTCTCCTGATAATAAAGGAGAGATATCTTGTCCGCCAACTAACAGTAAGCCATCGATTTGGTCAACATAGTAAGATGCGTCATCTGGTGTGCTGATTGGAAAAATAAAAGGAACGCCTTTAGCAGCTTGAATGCCATCGATAAAACCTTGTGGTGTGTATGAAATGGGAAGTCCATAGGTTTCATCAAGTCCGCGTAAAATATTTCCTGGAATACCAATAAGTGGTTTATTCATTTCTTCATCCTTCTTTCTATGATAACGTTTTTATTTATGAGAGAGTGTTGAAGTGGCACTCTTTTTTCAGAGGTTACTTTTTTAGTTTACCTTATTTAACGAGAAAAAGTAAGATGTTTGATAGGAAGCTTATTGCGTGAGGATGCTAGTTTAGATAAAATGGAGTAGAATAGAACAGAACCACAAAAACAGATTGAACTAAAAAGGGGTTTTACTAATGGCTATTTTAGAAGTTAAAAATCTACATGTTTCTATTGAAGAAAAAGAAATATTAAAAGGCGTTAACCTAACGATAAAAACAAATGAAATTCATGCGATTATGGGACCTAACGGAACCGGGAAATCGACATTAGCTGCGGCGATTATGGGACACCCTAGTTTTACGATAACCCAAGGAGAAATTTTATTAGATGATGAAAATGTATTAGAAATGGCTGTTGATGAACGCGCACGTGCTGGGTTATTTTTAGGGGTGCAATACCCAAGTGAAATTGCAGGGATTACGAATGCAGAATTTATGAGAGCGGCCATTAATGCGCGTCGCGATGAAGATAATAAAATTCCAGTCATGCAATTCATTCGTAAAATGGATGAAAAAATGGATTTATTAGACATGTCGGAAGAAATGGCTGAACGCTATTTAAATGAAGGTTTTTCTGGTGGAGAGAAAAAACGGAATGAAATTTTACAAATGATGATGATTGAACCAACGTTCGCGATTCTTGACGAAATCGATTCAGGATTAGACATTGATGCCTTAGAGGTGGTGTCTAAAGGCATCAACGCCATGCGTGGTGAATCATTTGGTGCGCTAATCATTACGCATTATCAACGGTTACTGAATTATGTAACGCCTGATGTGGTACACGTGATGATGAACGGTATCGTGGTTAAAACGGGTGGAGCTGAGCTAGCAAAACGTCTGGAAGCAGAAGGATACAAAGGCATTCGCGATGAATTAGGAATTGAATTTGAATTAGATGAAGACTAAGGAGGGAATCAAGATGAAAGAACGAGACTTTAAAGAGACTCTTGGCGATGTCCGGATGTTTTCGATGATGAAAGATGAACCAACTTGGATGCTGGATTTGCGTTTATCGGCTTTAAACAAGATCTCTTCATTGGATTTGCCAGTCATTGAGCGCGTGCGCTACAATCGTTGGCCATTGTTACAAGTGCCTGATTTTGACTTAGTGGAAGAACCGGTTTTTTTAGCCAATGACTTTTTAATTGAAGAAACGGACGCTCCGCGGATTGTCCAAGTGGGAACGCAAACCGCTTTTGAACAATTGCCAATGGATCTAATTGACCAAGGGGTTATCTTTACAGATATTTTTACAGCAATGGAAGAATACCCAGAGTTAGTAAAAACGGCGTATATGCAACAAGCGGTTAAACCGGATGAAGACAAACTAACAGCTTTTCATGCCGCTTTTATGACGAGTGGAATCTTTTTGTATGTACCGAAAAATGTAATCATCAAAGAACCATTAGAAGCACTATTCATACAAAATAGCCATGAAACCACTAGTTTAATCAAACATGTTTTGATTTATGCCGAGACCAATAGTGAGTTCACGTATGTTGAAAAATACCAAACAATTGGCGATAAAAAGAATGCAGCCAATATTGTAGCAGAAGTCATCACTAAACCAGGTGCTAAAGTGAAGTTTTCAGCGGTTGATGAATTGGGTGAAAATACCACCACTTACTTTAATCGTCGTGGGCATTTATTAGGCAATTCTAACATTGAGTGGGCGATTGGTGTGATGAACGAAGGCGATGTGATTGCGGACTTTGATTCTGATTTGATTGGAGAAGGTTCTCATAGTGAAGTAAAAGTGGTAGCCATCAGCATGGGCAAACAAATTCAAGCCATCGACACCAGAGTGACAAACTTTGGCAGACACTCTGTTGGGCATATTTTACAACATGGGGTTATTCTCGAAAAAGCCACGTTAACGTTTAACGGTATTGGACACATTATCAAAGGCGCTAAAGGGGCCGATGCTCAACAAGAAAGTCGTATTTTAATGCTGTCAGATAAAGCACGTGGCGATGCCAATCCGATTCTTTTAATTGATGAAAATGATGTAACGGCAGGTCATGCAGCCAGTGTCGGGCGTTTAGATCCAGAAGAAATGTATTACTTGATGAGTCGCGGTATTCCAAAAGAAATAGCCGAACGCTTAGTGATTCGTGGCTTTTTAGGTTCCGTGATTGCAGCCATTCCAGTGAAAACGATTCGTGAAGACTTAGTGGAAACGATTGAAGGGAAGTTACTGAAATGATGTTTCTAGGTGAAGAGGTAAAAAAAGATTTTTCTATTTTAAATCAAGTGGTGAATGATGAACCCTTAATTTATCTGGATAATGCTGCGACCAGTCAAAAACCAACAGCAGTCTTGACGGCCATTGAAACCTATTATAAAACGGCTAACGCCAATGTTCACCGTGGTGTTCATACGTTGGCTGAACGAGCAACTAGTCAATATGAAGCAGCGCGTGAAACGGTGCGAGCCTTTATTCATGCAAAAGAAACAGCTGAAGTGTTGTTTACAAGAGGAACCACAACTAGTTTAAATTGGGTAGCCAGAAGTTATGGGGAAGCCAATGTAAAAGAGGGCGATGAGATTGTGATTTCTTACATGGAACACCATTCGAATATCGTTCCTTGGCAACAACTAGCTAAAAAAAAGAAGGCTACCTTAAAATACATCGAGTTAACCAAAGATGGGCAGTTGGATTTTAAGAACGCAAAAAAACAAATTACCAATCAAACGAAAATAGTCGCGCTGACACATGTTTCAAACGTCTTGGGCAGTGTGAACCCTATTGCAGAACTGACTCAACTGGCTCACAGCGTGGGTGCCGTAATCGTTGTCGATGGAGCACAAGCTGTGCCACATATGGCAGTTGATGTGGTTGAGTTAGGTGTTGATTTTTATGCGTTTAGTGGCCACAAAATGCTGGGACCAACCGGGATTGGTGTCTTATACGGTAAAAGAGCGTTACTAGAAGCGATGGAACCAATCGAATATGGTGGAGAAATGATTGACTTTGTTTACGATCAAGAAAGCACGTGGACCGAGTTGCCGTGGAAATTTGAAGCAGGTACGCCAAATATTGCTGGAGCAATTGGTTTAGCTGCTGCCATTGATTATTTGAATCAATTAGGCATGGAGAACATTCATACTCATGAGACAGAACTGGTCACTTATTTGTTGCCAAAATTGCGTGCGATTCCTGGTTTAGTTGTTTATGGACCAACAGATGATGCCATACGCACAGGTGTTGTAACGTTTAATGTGGATGATCTTCACCCACATGATTTAGCAACCGCACTAGACATGCAAGGGATGGCTGTTCGAGCAGGCCATCACTGCGCACAACCCTTAATGAGACAACTAGGTGCGTCTTCAACGGCTCGAGTGAGTGTTTATCTTTATAACACAAAAGCAGACTGTGACAGCCTAGTTGAGGGCATTCTAGCCGCAAAGGAGTTTTTCAATAATGGCACTAACTAGATTAGATCAATTGTACCGACAAGTTATTTTAGACCATTCTAGCCATCCGCACCACCATGGCACATTAGCAGAGGCAACCAATCAAGTTGAGATGAATAATCCGACGTGTGGGGATGTAATTGAACTTCAATTAAAGATGAAAGATAACTGTATCAAAGAGATTCGTTTTTCAGGTAGTGGCTGTACGATTAGTACCGCTAGCGCCAGTATGATGACTGATGCAGTTTTAGGAAAAACGCTAGAAGAAGCTCTCGCATTAGCCGACCAGTTTTCTTTACTCGTTCAAGGAAAAGACCTAGAAAATTTGGACGACTTAGGCGATGCAGCGATTCTTAGTGGAGTTGCGAAATTTCCAGCGCGTATCCGCTGTGCGACGTTAGCTTGGAAAGGGTTGGAAAAAGCGTTAGCTACGACCAATGAAATTAAAACGAATGAGAAAGACTAATGAAAGGGGTGTTTGAGTAATGAGTGAAGTACCAGAAAAACAAGAATACCAATATGGTTTTCATGATGATGTCAAGTCTGTTTATACAACTGGAAAAGGCATTTCAGAGGCAATCATTCGAGACATCTCTGCTCGTAAAGAAGAGCCTGAATGGATGCTTGATTTTCGCTTAAAGTCTTTCCAACGTTACCAAAGCCAAAAAATGCCAACCTGGGGTGCTGATTTATCCGAGATTGATTTTGATAATATTACCTACTACAAAAAATCAAGTAACAAACCTGAGCGCAATTGGGAAGATGTGCCTGAAAAAATCAAAGAAACCTTTGAACGACTAGGAATTCCTGAAGCAGAACGCAAATACCTTGCAGGTGCTGGTGCACAATTTGAATCTGAAGTCGTGTACCACAACATGAAAGAAGAATTTGAAAAGATGGGGATTGTCTTTATCGATACCGATACGGCGTTAAAAGAACACGCCGACATCTTTAAAGAACACTTTGCGACCGTCGTCCCGCCAACCGATAATAAGTTAGCCGCTCTAAACTCAGCGACTTGGTCAGGGGGTACGTTTATCTATGTACCTAAAGGCGTGCGTTGTGATGTGCCGTTACAAATGTATTTTAGAATCAACGATGAAGCGATGGGCCAATTCGAGCGCACGTTAATTGTTGTCGACGAGGGAGCCAGCATTCATTACGTTGAAGGCTGTACCGCACCAACCTTTTCATCAAGTAGTTTACACGCAGCAGTAGTTGAGATTGTCGTTAAAAAAGATGCGTATTGCCGGTACACAACGATTCAAAACTGGTCCGATAATGTTTACAATTTAGTGACCAAAAGAGCAACCGTTGATGCAGGCGGTACGATGGAATGGATTGACGGCAACTTAGGTGCGAAAACAACGATGAAATACCCAAGTGTTTTCCTAAATGGGAACGGCGCACGCGGTACGATGTTATCAATCGCCATGGCTGGCGCTGGTCAAAACCAAGATACCGGTGCAAAAATGATTCATAATGCACCCAATACGTCTAGTTCGATTGTCTCGAAGTCGATTGCGCATGATGGTGGGGAAGTTAACTACCGTGGCCAAGTAACGTTTGGTAAAAACTCAGGTGGATCCATCTCTCATATTGAGTGTGACACAATCATCATGGATGACTTATCTAAATCCGATACGATTCCCTACAATGAAATCCACAACGGCAATGTTTCGTTGGAACATGAAGCTAAAGTATCTAAAATATCAGAAGAACAATTGTACTACCTAATGAGTCGTGGCTTAACCGAGGAAAGAGCTACTGAAATGATTATCATGGGCTTTGTTGAACCGTTCTCTAAAGAATTGCCAATGGAGTATGCAGTAGAATTGAACCGATTGATTGCATATGAGATGGAAGGGTCGGTAGGGTAAAAAATTTAATGACTCTGCGCTAAATCAAATTGATTAATCTAAAATTTATAAGTGAACAAAACCACTTCAAAAGATTGCTTCAACTAACTGTTGAAGGAATCTTTTGAAGTTTAAACTTAGAAAAGGATATGGGGATGTTTTTCGATAAACCTGTCGTTATAAGAGTAATTTAGAGTATTCTACTAGTAAAGCACCAAGTTTTATTCAATATTTATTTATAATGCTTCTTTGAATAAGAATAATCTCAGGAAATTCTAATATAAGTTTAACATAACGTTTGAAATTTTCAAAAATGCTTTACAAGCGCTAATGTAAGCGCTATTATTTAAATGAGATTGTGACTAAGGGAGCAATCTAGTTAACATAAGTTGTTTCTTTTTAAGAAGAGGATTCTGCTGACAAAGTAAACAAATTATAGTGAGAGGAGGCCGTGAGTGTTATCTAGCAGAAATTTTTTGATAAGTACAAAGATGACTGACTATACAAAACGATAGTAAATTAGGGAGGAAAACAAAAATGGGGACTAAACACTTAGTTAAAAGCGCCTGCGTTCTTGTGACAACCGGTATATTATTCATGACTAGCTATATGACAGCTGAAGCTTGTACAACTGTGTTAGTAGGAAAAGAAGCTTCTAAAGATGGTTCAACGATGATTGCAAGAAACGAAGACATGGGAACTGCCTGGGCGAAACATTTTTTTGTACGAGAAGCCAATAAAAATAAAGTTGAATTTGTATCAAAAGGAAATGGCTTTTCAATTAAATTGCCTAAAAAACAATTAAAATATACGGCTACTCCTGAGTTTGATGTATCAGAAGGATTATATGAAGAAGCGGGGATTAATAGCAATAATGTTGCGATGAGTGCAACTGAATCTACTACAGTTAAGGAAAGTGTCTTAAAACTCGATCCCTTGGTAGAAAAAGGAATTGCAGAAGATGCTATGCTAACCGTTGTATTGCCTTATATTAATTCTTCCCAAGAAGGAGTCGAAAGGTTAGGAAAGATTATAGAAGAAAATGGTACTGCAGAAGCGAACGGAATTGTTTTCTCTGATAATAACGATATCTGGTATATGGAGACACTTTCTGGACATCACTGGGTTGCAACAAGAGTACCAGATGACAGCTATGCTATCATTGCAAATACTATTTCGATTCAAAACTTTGACTGGGATGATTCAGAAAATTATCTTTATTCTAAAGGCTTAAAAGAATTTATTAGTAATAATAAGTTAGCAAATAATCTTGAAAGTATCTCTATTAGAGAGACTTTTGCAGACACCACAGAGGATGCTCAATATAACACTCCTAGAGTTTGGTATGGACAAAAAATGTTGACGAAATCTGATAAAAAGATTGAAGATACCAATCTTAATCTTTTTGAAAAAGCCGACGAGTCTGTTACACCACAAGTAATCGCAAGCATTTTAGGTTCACATTATGAGGATACAAACTATGATTCTTTTGGAGAAAAAGAATCAGATAAATATCGTCCTATAAGTGTACCAAATACAATGGAATCTCATATTATGCAAATTAGAAATGATGTTCCAGATGAGATTAGTGCCATTCATTGGTTAGCACTTGGTGTACCAGATACAAGCAACTATATTCCTTTTTATAGTGGGATAACCGAAACTCCTAAAGAGTACCAAATAGGAAATGATGAACCTGATACAAAATCAGCCTATTGGACTTATCGGACAACTAATGCACTGACCAACCCTTACCATGATGAATTCAAAAAGGAAGAAATTATACCTATCCAAGAAAAAGTATGGGGGCATATGAATGATTCTGTAAAAAAAATAGACAAAGAAGTAATCAAAATAGCTGAGAAAAATCCTAATAAAGTAAGTTCTTATTTAAATATGAAAACAAAAGAGTTGTCTGATTACTCACTAAAAGAATACAGACAAGTAAATAAAAACTTAATTAAAAGAATGACAGAAAAAACGAATATTAAACACAATGAAAATTTATAAAAAGAAAACCTTATTTATTAAATATAATTTTTTAAAATTGAGCAAGAGCAATTAAAAAATGGTTTAAGTTGATTAACAATTAGCTGAGGCTAACGTAAAAACTAAGCGAAAGTTTGAATTAAAAAGAACTGTCCTTTCATGTATTCATATGAGAGGATAGTTCTTTTTAATAGATTAAGTGTGGTCATTTAAATCAGATAATGATTTAGTAAAGTGATTCAATAGGAAGTATCTTAAGCTTTTAATTTTTATGACAATTCTGGCTTATCAGTATATAATTGAAAAATAATTCTTTTTAAAGTATACTACGAAAAATAATGAAAATTCTAATTAATTCTCTCATACTCTAGAAAAAGAGCTCATCCAAGGGGATGTTGATTATGAATGGACTAACAACTATTCGCAAACGTCTATTCGAAGGATGCAATGAAAAAAGACCGTCTAGTACACCAATAATCACTTCTTAATTGATCAATATCCCTACTTTTGTTGAACAGCTAAAAAAACAAGGTGAGATAGCTTTAAATATAGCACAATAAATGGCAAGAAAATTGACTAATAGAGACAGTGCCTTTGGTACTTATTCTTAGTTATCTATAATCAAGAAAAGAATTTGATAACACAATGTTATAGTTATAGAAAACATGTATTAAGAATATTTCATCGATAAAAGAGTGTAATAACTTTACTATGACAAAAGCAAATAGCAGATTTTTATTAGAGTAGGTGTTTGTATTAAAATACAATTACTTTTTGTCCTTTGATTCTGTTATAATAGCGTTCGATACAGTGAACGCCATTATCTATAATATTCTAAATTTAATAGAATAAAAAATTGAAAACAGGTAATGTTTAAAAGTAGGTATTTCTGTTATACTAATTTAAATAAAAACTTACATTAAATGGAGAAGAAAGAACGTTAATTCACTTTTTCATATGTTAAACGAAAGGATTTTAAAATGAAAGATAATTTTTGGCAAGAATTGCCGCGACCATTTTTTGTATTAGCTCCCATGGAAGATGTGACGGATGTTGTATTTCGTCATGTAGTCGCTAAAGCAGCAAAACCCGATGTGTTTTTCACTGAATTTACGAATAGTGAAAGTTACTGTCATCCCGATGGCAAAGAGAGTGTCCGTGGACGTTTGACGTTTACAGAAGACGAGCAGCCGATGGTCGCTCATATTTGGGGAGATAAACCTGAATTCTTTAAAGAGATGAGTATCGGTATGGCAGAACTAGGGTTTCGTGGGATAGACCTTAATATGGGTTGTCCAGCGCCTAATGTTTTCAAACACGGCAGAGGATCAGGCTTAATTCTTCGCACAGAAGTTGCTGCTGAGTTAATAGAAGCAGCTAAAGCAGGAGGTCTTCCTGTAAGTGTGAAGACTAGACTGGGAGCTGCTAGTGTAGATGAATACAAAGCTTGGTTGACTCACTTATTGAAACAAGATATTGCCAATCTATCGATTCATTTACGCACGAAAAAAGAAATGAGTAAGGTAGATGCTCATTGGGAACTGATTCCAGAAATAAAGAAACTTCGTGATGAAATTGCACCACAAACATTGCTAACAATTAATGGAGATATTCCTGATTATAAAACAGGAATGGAGCTAGCTGAAAGTTATGGTGTTGATGGAGTAATGATTGGAAGAGGGATCTTTCATAACCCGTTTGCTTTTGAAAAAGAACCAAAAGAACATGGACCAAAAGAATTGCTAAATTTGTTTAGAACTCATTTAGACTTATTTGATCAATTTTCAGAAACAGACACACGTATCTTTAAGCCACTTCGTCGTTTCTTTAAAATTTACATTCGTGAATTTAAAGGAGCAAGTGCTTTGAGAGTACAATTAATGGATACACAAACCACGGATGAAGTTCGTGCATTATTAGATGAATTTGAGACTAAGCATCTTGTAGAAGAGACAATTCATTTATAATTAATAAAAAGTTGAAGAAATCAATACGATTTCTTCAACTTTTTTGCACAAAAATAACCATCATACATTAGATGATGGATAAAGTTTAAAATAAAAGAATTAGCAAGATATTTTGTGGAGATTTGAGTATATAAGAAAACAACAGAAAGGTTATATTAGGTTTTTTGCTAAAATTTCCATCAGAGTGCCCACACCTTTGTTTTTTTATAATAGTGATTCCCAAACGCCTTGCGCAGCGTATGCGTCTCAATATCGTCTTTTCCTAATAAGGTAGCGACTTTTTGAAACGTCTGATAAACTGTATTAACTTCCAAATAACCATCTTTAGTACTGGGAAACAAATAATTCTCTGGTTCTAGGTCTTTTGCATAGTCTTGAATCAAGTCCTGCAGGCTGCTTTAATACAAGATGCGTGTTTTCTCGGTTTTTTGTTCCACGATTCGGGGATTTTTTGAGGAGATGAGGTCTCTTTTCTCTAATTTAGTAATGTCTGACATGCGCAAACCGTTATTAATGCCGATCAAAAACAAGAAAGCATTGCGTCTGGTGTTCTTATCGCATCTCAAACAGAATAAAAAGTTGTTGATTTCTTGTTGAGTACGTAATGGTTGGACGTTGTAACTCATCGTGACTCACTTATTCTTTTAATATAAGAAATAAATTTAGATACACTATAGAAATAAAACACATAAATGATTAAAAAATATCCACAATCAACTAGGTTATCACCTAAAGTTAAAAAATCTAGTTGAGGAAACAGACTTTGGGTAAAAAAAGTTAAAAAAAGAGCAACAAGAACAGATACAACCATTAATAAACCATCTCTTATTTCTTTAGTCATTTTAACGCCTCCTTTGTCTTAGTTTAAACACATGATTTCATTCAATATTCCACTTAATCGTGTATTAGAGTGGTGAGCAAAAAAAGAAATTTAGGGTTAAAAGGTTCAAGATGCCTGATTCTATCCAATTTCTTGTGTTAGGTTTCTATAAAAAATTAGATGTATAGAAACTTTATACTATACTAATTAGATTAATTAGCGTATCTTATTCAAAAAATAGTTTAAGACACTATAATCCTCAGTTAGTTCAGGGTGATAAGCAGTCACCAGTACGTTTTCTTGCTCTGCGGCCACAATTTTTTGATTGATAGAAGCTAGGACTTTTACATCTGGCCCGACAGATTGAATGTAGGGAGCACGGATAAACACCGCTTCGACTTCTTGATCGATACCTACAAAACGGAGAGAAGTTTCGAAGCTATTTACTTGCCTTCCAAAGCCATTCCGTTCTACTTTCATATCAATAAAACATAAACGCAAATCGTCCGTAGTATGGCTTTCGTCAGAACTACAGAGTATAAGACCCGCACAGGTTCCAAAAATGGCTTTTTTTTCTTTATGAAAAGAACGCAGACGGTTCTCCAGCTCGTTTTCTTGAATCAATCGACCAATTGCTGTCGATTCGCCACCTGGTATAATTATGCCATCTAGAGTATCAAAATCCTCTTCTTTCTTGACAGATATTGCATTTACTCCTAAAGTTTTTAAGGCAAGAAGATGTTCCGTAACGCCACCTTGCAGATCGAGGACTCCTATGGTTTTTGACATGCTTACCAACCTCTTTCCTGCATCCGTTCAGATTGAAGCAATTGACTGATTTCTATTCCTTTCATCGGTTTACCCAAACCTTTAGAAAGCTCAGCTAGCAATTCGTAGTCTTCGTAGTTCGCAGTTGCTTGAACAATGGCGCGAGCGAAGTTTTCTGGTGATTCAGATTTGAAAATGCCAGAACCGACAAACACACCATCTGCTCCAAGACTCATCATTAAGGCCGCATCAGCTGGTGTAGCCACTCCTCCAGCAGCAAAATTTACAACTGGTAATTTACCAAGCTTTTTTATTTCCTTTACTAATTCATAAGGGGCTCCTATCTCTTTGGCAAAAGTCATCAACTCATCATATGGCTTAGCAGAAATTTCATTTATTTGACTATTTACTTTACGCATGTGATGAACAGCTTCCACTATATTTCCGGTTCCAGGTTCCCCTTTAGTTCGAAGCATTGACGCTCCTTCTCCAATACGTCGTAAAGCTTCCCCTAAGTCTCGGCAGCCGCAGACAAATGGCACTACATATTCAGATTTTAATAAGTGAAAGGTATCATCTGCAGGAGTCAAAACTTCACTTTCGTCAATGTAATCTACTCCCATAGCTTCCAAAATACGCGCTTCAGAAATATGTCCAATACGTGTTTTAGCCATTACAGGGATACTAACGGCATTCATGACTTCTTCAATAATAGTAGGATTGGCCATGCGGGCAACTCCACCTTCTTTTCGTATATCAGAAGGTACGCGTTCTAAAGCCATAACTGCAACTGCTCCTGATGCCTCTGCAATTTTAGCTTGTTCAGCATTTACCACATCCATAATGACTCCACCTTTTTGCATTTGAGCCATTCCACGTTTGACTCTTGTGCTGCCAATAATATTTTTATTCATATTAATTCCTCCTTGTAATTCTACTGCGCTAGTGCTGATTAAAAGTATACGCAAGAAAAAACAATAGACTACATCCAATTGGATTAGAAATGTACCATCCAATTCATGATATAATAAAATAAACATCTAAGAAAGAGGAAATATCATGAACAAATGGAGTATTAGTCGAGATCATAACATGCCATTATATCAAAAAATCATGTTGCTGATAGAAGAAAAAATTAAGTCTGGTGAATTAAAGTTCGGAGCCCGTTTACCTGCGGAAAGAAAGCTAGCTGAGTATCTGAAAGTGAATCGATCCACTGTCATCCGAGCAATAGAAGAATTGACAGCCCAAGGAGTACTGATAAGAAAAAAGGGGAGTGGGACCTATGTGAACCCAGACAAATGGGGATTACAAACAAAACCTTTGATTAACTGGGGTACTTCACTTACCACTGATTGTTTTAAAAAAAAAAGTGACTATCAACAGGCTGTTGCCAGATTTAGGGAGCATAAACAGGACAAAGTCATTGACTTATCCGATGGAAATTTGCCTGCAGATTTATTGCCGGAAATTCAGTCACCCCGTTTATCTTGGAAAGAGTTAATCCAGCAAGAAAAAGGACAGAGCCCCTTAAAAAGTGAAATGCATTCTTTAAGAGAAAGTGTCCAGTTGTATCTCAAAAAAACATATCAAATGGAAGTCTTGATAGAAGAAATTATGATTACTTCTGGGACGCAAAACGCATTATTTCTTATTACACAAGGATTATTAAAACCAGGAGATGCAGTTGGTATCGAAGCTCCTTCTCATTTTTATTCTCTCCGCTTATTTCAAGCAGCTGGTCTTCGTATTATACCCATTTCTATGGACACAGATGGTATGACAATCAAAGGATTGCAAGAAGCGTCCATACACTATCCTTTAAAAATGATTTTCCTGAATCCCATTTTTCAAAATCCAACCGGCTTGGTGATGAGTTCTAAACGAAAATCAGAGATTCTAGATTATTGCCTGATGAAACGAATTCCCATTGTAGAAGATGACGCATATGGCTCATTATCCTTTAATCAGTCAGTCGATAATAGTCCCTTGAAAAAGATGGATCAACAACAACAGGTTATTTATTTAGGCACCCTTTCTAAATTAGCTGGAAACCAACTGCGAATTGGTTGGATGATTGGTCCCAAGACTGTATTGAAGGAACTAGCAGATATACGATTCCAGATTGATTCAGAACTCAGTTTTCTACCCCAGTTTATGGCCGATCATTATTTACGAATCGAGATGGACGAGCACCAGAAAAAGATCAAAAATACATTAGCAGAAAGAGCCCGCATTATGGAGAAATGGTTAAGAATAGAATTTGGAGCAGATATAGAATTTCTACCTGCTAAAGGTGGATTCCACTTATATTGCCTTTTTCCGAAAAAAACAAAAGCAGAAGTAGACATTATTCTACAAGAGTTACTAAAAAAAAATATTGTTGTTTTGGAAGCAAAAAAATTTGGTGACCAAAAAAATGGATTCCGACTTAGTTTTGCTCACTTCAAGGAAAGTTTTATCTGAAGTGAGTGGTAAAATAAAAATATATTAAAGGATTATCTTTTATGGTTGTTGTGATTCCACTTCTAATATAAAGAAACTAGCAGTATAGAATCCACTGTTTTTATTATTTGTTTAAGTTATTCATTGCCTTTCAGTATGAAGAAGCTCAGCATATTCTGGAACTTAATTAAAGAAACAATTACACAACTTTTCACCTATTCTAGTATCATGGAGCTACCTAAAATATACCAACAAACCAACAGCAGCTATACTCTAAAATTAATTAGTGTAAGTCTAGTCCTGACCACTTGCTTGCTAACTTTGTATAGTTATCTTTTCCAAACTTAAAAAATAAAACAGTCGTAAAGTATATTCAATCCTTAGGAAATCTTGAAACTTTACCCGTTGTCGGTATCGTTCTTTTTATCCATTGGTTTAGTGTCATTATCTATAAAGAGACATCCTTTTATCATTTTAAAACAGTTTGGACTCCCAGAGAACCAGCGATTGTCGTTCCAATAATTATATTAAGTATTTTCCTCGTTATTTTTCTGATTAAATATATGACTCACTAGATAGTCGTTATTAATTGTTTCTTCTTATTGTTGATTTCGTATGTTTTAATGAGTCTCTTGTTTAAACTAAGAATTAAATAATAGAAAAAGAGAACCTTGAGTTGAAAAGGTTCTCTACAAACGATTCTATATCATTTCAAGTATCTATGTGTAACCTTAAATTTAAAATAATCTTTTATTTTTTAAGATTAATTTCTACTTTTGTTATCCAATATCTTTAGATTATAAATATTTACTAAAAAGAAACTACCAATCAATATGATTAATCCAAAAATAAGAAAAGTCATGTACACTGTAAATGTAAGTGAAGTTAAAGACGCACTAAGGTTCATTACGAGTACAAAGGTAAGTATGGAATAATAAATGATATAACTCATTTTTGCTGAAGTTATTTCGACTGTATCTCCGTTTGTAATTTCTATTCCATTACTTTTTGATCCAAATTGGGTTACCTGCAGATGTGCTCTGTCATTTTGAATAGTAAGCTCTATTTTTTGAGAATCTGCAATCTTTAATACTTTTTCTCCATTCAGTTTTAGGGAAATTCTTGAACCTTTACCTAACCAACCAGTGTTGCGTTTTATTGTAACGGTCACGTCTTCCTTCCTTCTTTCCTTCCTTGAAATGATTAATTTTAACCTCTAAATACAAAATTGAAAATTATAATTATTTCATTTTTATACTCATTAGCTCTATTATCTCAACTTTGAACCGGAAAGCAACGTAATTATTGGTATATATTCATTTTTTTCACTTGTAGATACCTATCTTTAAGTATGTAATGTACTTATATCATGTTTGACGTACTTGAATAAGTACATTTTTTAGCAGTTAAAGTGTTTGAATGACAATAAAAAATGGAAGGCAGTGATTAATTGGAAAATTCTAAAATAATACTTAGAAAAATGAAGAAAGAAGATATTATAAATTTAAAAGAAGGCTTTGAAAGTCAAGGTTGGCATAGAAGCACACAACTGTTTGAAGGCTACTTTTTAGATCAAAAACAAAAAGATAGAATTGTAATAGTAGCTGAATATGAAGGATTCGTAGCAGGTTATGTTACTTTACTAGAACATGCTAAAAATGGACCTTTTTCTGAAAAAGGATATCCAGAAATTAGTGATTTCAATGTCTTTATTAAGTACCAAAATAAAGGCATTGGAAATAAATTATTAAATAAATGCGAAAAACTAGCGTGTTCTTTTTCTGAGCTAATAACGTTAGGGGTAGGACTGCATGAAGGATATGGCCCAGCACAAAGATTATATATAAAAAGAGGATATATTCCGGACGGGTCAGGAGTATGGTACAAGAATAAACCATTAGCCATGAATGCATTTTGTAAAAATGATGATGATTTAGTTCTTTATTTATCTAAACGCATGAATATCTAGTCGCTATTTATCTAAACATGGCTACATCACTAGATTTGAGTTGTTTATTTAGAGTCCATCCAAAACAGATAAATATCAGACAATGATTTAACAGGATTCTTGATACACCATTCTCTCCCATTTCATGTATTCTATAAACAAGTGATATATACTATTTGTAGAATACATAAAGACTAAATTTTAAAGTCAGAATGGCAATAAAAGCATATAATTTGAACTTGATCTATGGAAACTTTAAAATGAGTTTATTCATTACTAATACTAATTATGAGGAGAGAGATAAATGCAAAATAAAAAGTTAGAAAATCCATTAACTCAATTTTTTACTGAAGACTTTCCAAAGCAATCTCAAGAACCTCCTGCTTTATAAAGTAAAATGGACCCGTGTCCAGATTGCGGGGAAGAATCTTATAACGGCAATGAACAACTAGTTGGACGAAAAGCTTTGGTGACAGGGGGAGACTCCGGTATAGGACGAGCTGCTGCTATTGCTTATGCGCGTGAAGGTGCGGATATAGCGTTGAATTATCTTCCAGAAGAACAATCAGACGCTGAAGAAGTTAAACAGTTGATTGAAGCAGCAGGACGAAAAGTTGTTCTTATTCCTGGTGATTTAAGTGACGAGTCCTTTTGTAAACAACTTGTTGATCAAGCACATAAAGAACTTGGTGGATTAGATGTATTAGCTTTAATTGCTGGAAAACAACAAGCCGTTGAGGATATCTTAGAACTTACAACAGAACAATTAAGACAAACATTTGAAATTAATGTGTTTTCGCTTTTTTGGGTAATAAAAGCTGCGTTACCTTATCTTCCAGAGGGTTCATCGATTATTACGACATCTTCTGTTCAAGGATACAACCCAAGTGCAAATCTTTTAGACTATGCTTCAACTAAATTTGCAATTAATGGATTTAGCCGTGGTTTAGCAAAACAATTAGCACCAAAAGGTATTCGTGTTAATGTAGTAGCCCCAGGGCCTATATGGACACCACTGCAAATTTCTGGCGGACAGCCAAGCGAAGCTATTCCAACGTTTGGGCAAGATACTCCACTTAAAAGAGCAGGACAACCGGTAGAACTTTCTGATATTTATGTTTTCTTAGCTTCTATAAAGTCCAGTTATGTAACTGCTCAAATTTATGGTGTAACTGGAGGTACTGAACTAGCTTAATCAAATTCAATTAACTTTAAAGTAGTATGGGTTCACTTCAGGAAAAAAATCGACTTGTGTTTGTTAAAACACGCAAAGGAAGAAATAGAGTGAGTTATGTTGAGAGAAGTTATGATACACCAAATGAAGCTATTGGAGCAGTCAAACGTTTACAAGAAGAAGGATATAAGAAAGAGGCTATTCGGTTAATTTCAAATACAGAAGGTAGAATTGCTTTCATGGAACAATTTACTCAGATGTCACGTCTGAAAATGACTACACAAATCAATCTGGTCCACCCGTTGAGTAAGAACACCATTCATTACCGTTAGAAAAGAAAACTTAGATGTAGAAACTGATGTAGACGTACACGACAACAACAACTTGTTATAAATCGATTATGAGAAAACTTTAAACAACAAGAGAAAAAGCCATTTCACTTGGCTTTTTCTCTTGTTGTTTTATTTAATTATTTTATTGTTTCGTCGGACTGATTTTCTTCTGGCAAATCTACTTGATATTCTTCAACCTTTAAATCTTTATTTGACTTTTTCTGAACTCGACTACCGATTGGAACTTCTTTGATTAACGTTTCTGAAATAGGTTTGGTTTCACTTTCTTTAGCAGAAGACAATTCAGCACTCAATCGTTGAATTTCGGCTTCTTTTTTCTGTATTTCTAATTGAGCTTCTGATTCTTTTTTTACTCTATCTACAGCTTCTTTTCTTTCAGTTTCAGAACGGTCAAGTTCTTTGTCTTTATTTTTAACAACTTGTCTATTACGAGCACCCTTTGCATTTGCCAATAATGCAGCGATTACCATACCAATTAAAAGAGTACCGATAAGAGCCAACCAAAGCGGAAGTGTAAAAGTCATAAAATAAAAATTGATTAGAATCATTTCTGTATTCAAAAATGCTACCACACCAACTAAAACAAGTAATAGTACTGCTAATATAATCATTTTATTTTCCTCCTTTAAATTCGTATTTCGAGAAAACTCTTATTATTCTATTATAGTTGTTAAAAGTAAAAAAGATAAATAAAAGGCTTACATTAATAGTGATAATTTCATTTAGTTGGCACTGTCCTTTACAAGTATTCAAGTTTACTGGCTAAAAAACAGGTGAATAAAGTCTTAATTTGATTAGGTTCTCTATTCATGATTTTATGTATTTAAATTAATTTACCTGTCACTATACGCTTCTTACCAATGATGAGATTGCAACTCTTTTAATGGTTTAAATAATACATCATTATTTTTGTAGTAACAGCTACTTTTACATCTGACCCCCAATAGAAGAGACGTTCTTGCCAGGTTCCACATGGAGTTAGTATCTTAAAAGGAAGGACAATAGTCATTACGCTAGACTACTTATTTTTTTATCTTTATACTTTACTTATACTAAGAAGGGGGATTTACTTTGGATAATACTAAAAAGGCTCAAAATAGTAAGGATCTCGATACACTCTTTTAAGCAAAATAGTGTGTTTGTTTATATAGTTGTTGGTTGTATAAAATTTATTAGCGTTTGAATCGTACCATTTTCGATCAATATATAAACTCCTAAACCAATAAACACGATAGGCACAATAATTCTTTCATATTTTTCTAACGTTTCGGAAACAAAGGAAATTTTGGCTAATTTGTAACTGATAGAGCAAAGAATCGCCACAGAGAGCGTGAATACAATTAAAGCAATGATAATTTCTGAAACAGCTAACGAGGTAAAGTACGGAATATAAATACCTAAATTATCGCCACCAGAAGCAATTGTGATTAAGGCGACTGTCCAAAGAAAGCGATTTGTCCCTCTGGGTTCAAGCTTTTCAACAACTTCTTCTTCCTCCTCCTCTTCATCGACTAATGCCACTTTGATTCCTAGGAAAATCGGAATTAGACCTAGAAGTCCAATAATCCAATCTTGCGGAATAAAGTTTAGTACATAGGCAGCAAATAAACTTACGGCTACTAAGAGACTCGTTCCAAGATATTGACCCCAATAAATCTGACGGAGCCCTTTTTTTGTATGACTTTGAGAAAAAATAATCAGCAAGATAAATAAATAATCAATGCTGGTAGAAAGATAAATAGCGAGAGATGAAAAAATACTTTGTAACAAAATAATTTCCTCCAAACTAAAATTTCATAGATAAAATTTTAACGATTTTAGAAAATTTTGCGCAGCGGAAAGTATGTCTTCATTCGCTAAAGAGTAATAAACGATTTTTTCTTCTTGGCGTGGTTTTACCATTCCATTCTTTTGTTAAAGTTAGAGCTGGTCAAATTATTGTCCTCGCCCTTTAAAATTATCTAAATGTGTTCTTAATATATTAAAATTACCAAATAAAAACAGCTGCGACATAGTACGAATGCTAAATAAAATTTTGCGAGTTCACCTCGATAGGCTTAAGCATTTCAATCGTGATAGAGATTTCCACTATATAGTTGGAAATACCTTTGTTGTATACTGGCACCCTGTTGATGTGCCATTACAGAAGTAGAGTTGATACTCAAGTTTTCGTAATCTGCTTTACCATTAAAAGCACTAAAAAGAGCTCCTAATAAACCCGTATCAAGCCATGAGAAAAGCGGCTATAACCTGTTTTCCACGATCCATAACGTTCGATGCTCATTATGATTACTCCAACATTTTTCTTTTAGTATACAAGAAATTAAGAAAATAATCAGTTTTCAAACACGTTCTAGTCTTATCAAATTTGATTGAATTTATTTTTAGGAGGTAAATAAAAAGGATGAGGATGGGTTAGTAAATATATTCTGGAACTCTGGGAATGGCTAGTTGAAATTTGTATTTAGCACTACTGGGGACTATAATTTAAAGTGTAAAAGCACCTATTGAGGCGAAGAATTTCAGTTAGTATTATTCATCAAAATGGTTAAAGAAGAAGTAACCAATCCATAATCGATTTGAACATTAGCAGAAAGGAGGAGAAAGAAAATGATGAATTATTACGGACATAATATGATGGGCGGATGGGGAATTTTTATGATGATCACCTGGGTACTCTTAATCGTTGTCATCGTGTATGCGGTGACGAAACTGGTCCAAGGAGCCAACAAGACCGCCAAATCGCAAAACAGCCGGAATGAGGCACTTGAAATTTTAAATCAGCGTTATGCAAAAGGAGAACTATCGGATGAGGAATACCAACAAATGAAGAAAATATTGAAAGAATAGTTTGGGAAATCCAATATTTTGTGCTTGAATTAAGTTTTCCAATAGACGTTATAATCGTGAACCACTAATCCCAAACAGAGCCAAAATCGTACAGAATCTTGGCCTGCTTGGGATTAGTTGTTTATATAAAAGTGAATGATTGAAAAATTCTCATTTTTATAAACAACAGTTCATTATTAGGATAGTTAAATTATCATGAAAGGAGTGTAAAAATGGAACAGACATCACCTTCTAGTCAGGGCGGTAAATACATTAAAAGTATTGTATACGGAGGATTAGATGGAATTATTACTACTTTTGCTGTTGTATCTGGAGTAGCTGGGGGTGGTCTGGCTCTTCGAATTGTTCTTATTCTTGGTTTTTCAAATCTACTAGCAGATGGTTTTTCTATGGCTATAGGGGACTATCTCTCAACAAAATCAGAAAACGAATATAAACAAGGTGCACGACAACATAAAAGACAAGCGCTCATTAAAAATCATGATGGTGAAATAAAAAAATTATCTAATTATTTTATAAACGAAGGTCTAGATGATCAAGATGCTCATCTTCTCGTGTCAACACTTGCAAAGTATGAAACTCCTTTCATTGAGCAAATTATGAAAATGCAGTATGGGCCTGATGATACTGATAAGTCGCCCTTAAAAAATGCAATAGTTACTTTTATGTCCTTTTTTATTTTTGGATTAATTCCTCTATTGGCCTATGTATTAACGGTGTATTTTCCTGAGTTAAGTAGTCATGCTTTTTTAATCGCATCTGTTCTTACAGGTGTTACACTGTTCATCTTAGGAACCTTAAAGTCTAAAGTGACTAAATCAAAATGGATAAGATCTGGTGTTGAAATGCTAATAGTTGGCGGCCTAGCTGCATTTGTTGCTTATGTAGTTGGGTTTACTTTGGGAGGCATTTAGCAATTAGCAAATAAACGATGAAGACATTGGAGATTATAGATTAAATAAAAGTAAGTGAGTCTGGAGAAATACCAGAAGGCTTGCAAGAGGCAGTATCTGCAACTTATTAAGCTGCAGATACTATAATTATCCAAACCGACGATATGGCGGGTATGGAAGGTGTGACCGCTACTATAGATTCTGCTGAAGAGACAACCGTCTATATGCTAGACTACCAACCGAGAGATGGTGGGGAAATGGTCAAAAATCATAAATGGGTTACAGAAGATGAATGATCACAAAAATAGAGAATAGATAAAAAATACCCGTACAATTATTTAAGCCTATTCTAATCCTAAAAGCTCTACCTAATTGGTTCTATTAGGTAGAGCTTTCTTATTTACGAGACAAAATAAACACAATACCTTAATAGAAGGAGTGAGAATGGATTGAGATTGTTGAAATACATAAATAAGAAAAGATGAACGTTAATAAATTAGTTGACATACTTTGTTTACAGTTGTAAACTATAGTTATAAGAAAGATTACATACGTAAACGAAAAGGAGAGAATAATATGTTGGCAGCTTTTTCAATAAAAATAACAGATGCAGAATGGGAAATTATGCGTGTAGTTTGGGCAAATGAATCGGTTACTAGTAGAGAAATCACGGCCATTCTCGAAAATAAAAAACAGTGGAAAGTAGCTACTATTAAAACATTGATCGGTCGTTTAGTCGATAAAGGCGCCTTGCAGACTATAAAAGAAGGAAATAAATTTATTTATTCTGCTGCGATTACTGAAGAAAAAAGTATGGATTCTTATACGGATGGTATCCTTTCTCGAGTCTGTAATAAGCAATCGGGTCACGTTATCCGTAATATGATAGCTGAAGCTACTCTAAGCAAGGTAGATATTGCTCTACTAAAAAAACTATTGGAACAAAAAGAAAATACAGCATTAGATGAGGTACCATGCGAATGTGCACCGGGACAATGCGAATGCCACTTGCACCACTAATAAAATTAAAAAAGGAGATAATATG
>JAVWJE010000008.1:0-36660 GCA_036639135.1 Carnobacterium sp.
AGACTAAAAGGATTAATCCTAGTTACAAAGTAGAAAAAAGAGAAATCAGTTCGTTGAATAAACAGACTTTGATTACTTTACTGATATTAGTTGCTTTAACTATTACAAGCTTCTTTATTTATTTTCAGCAGATACAATATTAAATCGATTATTAAGGAGAATAAGGATATTAAAAAAATAATTTGGCCACTAATCCTATTTATTTCAATAGCGTTAACAATTGTATTTATATCAGGCTTTATTATTTCTGTAAATGTAAGTAAGAGTGAAGAAAAAAATTCTGTAGAAAAACCAATAACAAACGCAAAAAAGACATCAGAAGAAGAGGAAGCGTCAACAGAATCCTCTGAGATACTTATCCTTGGAGATTCTATAGGGTTTGGATTAGGAGATGAAGAAAATTTAGGGCTAGAAAAAAGATACCTTGATATAATCAATAAAAAAGGTAAAAATAAAAAAGAAGTCACTAATATTTCAGTACCAGGTTATGAAAGTACGGACCTTGTAAATTTAATAAAAAGTGGAGAGAATGATTCTGCTATTTCAAATGCAAGTTTAATTATTATTTCAATCGGAGGAAATGATATAAATCGTTTAGAATCTGAAGATAACGTTATTTTAACGGTTGCATTTGAGAAAGCGCTTAAAAACTATCAAACAAATTTAAAACGTATAATGAAAGAAATTAGAAAGATCAATCCAGATGCACAATTGGCGTTTATAGGTTTATATGATCCTTACAGTAAGGAAGAACCAGAAAAAACGAGGTTACTTTTAGAATGGAATTATGAAACTCGCCTAATTGTAAACTCAGATTTTAAATTTACCTATATTCCAACTTATGAATTATTTGAATACCATTTAGATGACTATCTCTCTCCAGATGGATTTCATCCTAGTGGCTTAGGATATCAAATGATAGCAGAAGAATTGGATAGGGTGTTGAACTAGAAAAAATGAGAGAAACTTATCTGATAGTAGAATATTGAGATAATAGGCTCTTTATCTTAAGAAAAAATCTTATGAAATCACTTTTGTGATACTGATTATCTATAATTAAGGCATAATGCATTCATTAAGGAGTGATTTTATATTTACGCTAGGAAGAAAAATTGATTTTAGTTATAAAACAAATAAAATAATAGCTGTGTTGTCATTATTGGTAGTTGCTACAGGATGGGTTTTAACAGGAAAACTTCTGGATGGTGTTTATATAGGAGTTGGAGTATTTTTAACTTGGGCGCTTTCTAGAGAACTTGATCCAAAACAGGAATATTCAGCATTTCTGGCAGTAGCTTTTTCTCTTTTAAATTTATTTTATTATGAAAACATTCAGCTTTTAGTAATCTTTTGGATACTTTTGCTTATGAGAATAGTAAATGGAATGACAGGAAAAGAGTTAACCATTGTTGATATATTTTTAGTACTAGGTCTTACTATATATTTGTCTTTGAATACTGAAAATAGTATCTATTTACTCGTGTTTATTTTAGCTATGGCACTTATCATAAAAGCGAGTGAGAAAAAGAAGGCAGTAGTAATTGCTAGTGGGATTAGTTTAGGGTTTTTCATAGGTGAGAGCTTTTTTATGCACTATTTATCACTCAATAATAGAAATGTGTTAAACCCTATCAGCCTAGTAGCTATTATGATAGTGTGTTTGTCTTTTATATTCTTTTGGTTTTTACCAAAAGATAAAGTTGAAGACGATAGAGGCAATAATGCAGAAATAGCTAGAATAGCAGCGGGTCAATTGCTATTTAGTGCTGCGGTTATTCTGTTATTTTTCTTTGATGACGTAAGTATGAATAATCTAGTGATATACTTATCCGTTATATTAGGTGTGACTTGTTACTTTGTTGGATTTAAGTTTTTAACTAGGAATGGTTCTCTTTAACTCTTTTATTGTACCATTTCATTTTAAATAATATTATCGTTGTAACAATGACGTAAGTAACTAAATGAATCGTTCTATGTTGGAAAAGTGGAATAAAATTAGAGGAGTTGGAGTAGTCATTTACCCAACTTTTTTTGTTTAATATATTTTTTGTCTTTTTGTTTAATGTTATACTAGTCAAGAATATAAATTACATTTATAGTACGTATAATAAAGATAGTATAAAAAAGGAGCGATTAGGAATGGCGCAAGAAAAATTAAAGAATCGAGCAGATGTTCTTGAAGAATTAACATGGGACTTAACAGCGTTATACAAAACAGATGCAGTATTTGAAGAGGCTATTGAACAGATAAAAACAGCAACAGATAAGTTTTGTAAAGAGTATGAAGATCAACTATCGAATGCCGCAATTATCGAAGCAGCCTTAAAAGATTATGAAAAAATCATGCAATCAGCTTCGTTAATTAATCATTATGCTTTTTTGCCAGAAGCCGTTGATATTACAAATCCAGCTAACACAGAGCTATCTCGTTCTGTAAATAACTTATTAGCAGAGATAGACGCTAAGTTATCCTTTTTTGATTCAGAATTAATCACAAATGATTCGGAGACACTAAATCAAGTTGCAAAAAAGGAGAAAGCATTCGCTCCTTATATTCGTCACATCAAAGAGAAAAAGAGTGTGCAATTGAATCCATCAGTAGAAAAAGCACTAGCTCAACTTGGTCCAGTGTTAAATGCTCCAGAATCTATTTATGAACAAGCTCGTTTAGCGGATATGGATTTTGGTAGTTTTACTGTCGAAGGCAAAGAATATCCATTAAGTTTTGTCTCTTATGAAGATTACTATATGTACCATGGCGATACAGCTATCCGTCGTGCAGCGTTTGATAAGTTCTCTGCCGTTTTAGCAGATTACCAAAATGTAGTAGCGGAAACGTACTATACACAAGTACAAAAAGAAAAAACGATAGCGACTATGCGAGGCTTCGATTCAGTTTTCGACTATCTTTTATTTGACCAAGAAGTAGAGCGTGATTTATACAATCGCCAAATTGATACCATCATGAACGATTTAGCTCCTGTTATGCAAAAATACATCACTCATGTTAAAGAAGAGAATGGTTTAGATAAAATGACGTATGCTGATTTGAAAATAGATTTGGATTCAGACTATTCTCTAAATATAACGGTAGAAGAGTCTAAAGAAATGGTAGCAGATGCATTAAGTATGCTAGGTCAAGATTATGTAGATCTTATCTTAAAAGCTTATCCAGAACGCTGGGTAGATTTTGTTCAAAATAAAGGGAAGTCAACCGGCGGATTTTGTACGAATCCATACGGCAAGCATCCGTATGTTTTGATGTCTTGGACAAACCAACTATCTGATGTGTATACGTTAATCCATGAGTTTGGACATGCCGGCCAAGCCATATTATCAGCTGGGTCCAACTCTATCTTAGGTGAAGAGCCATCCCTTTATTTAATTGAAGCTCCATCTACTTTTAATGAACTATTATTAACTGATTTATTGAAAAGAAAAAGCACAGATGCTCGCAGAGAAAGATTTGCGTTAACAAATATGTTAACAAATACGTTCTTCCATAACTTTATTACACATCTGTTAGAAGCAGCCTATCAAAGAGACGTTTACCAATTAGTTGATGCAGGAAAAAGTTTTGATGCAGCTAAATTAAGTGAGATTAAAAGATCTATTTTAACTCAATTCTGGGGTGATGCTGTTGAAATCAATCCTGGTGCAGAATTAACATGGATGCGCCAAAGTCATTATTACATGGGTCTCTATTCTTATACGTATTCAGCAGGGCTTACGATTGCGACACAAGCTTTCTTACGGATTCAAAAAGAAGGACAACCAGCTATTGAAGAGTGGTTGGAGTTTTTAGCATCTGGAGATCAACATAAACCAGCGAAAGCAGCGCTAATTGCAGGAGTAGATATTACAACGACTAAACCACTGAATGATACAATCCATTATTTAGAAGAATCAGTGGATAGAATTATTGCTTTAAGCAAAGAGATTGGTTAGTAAATAAAGAAACGCTAAAAAGAGTTTAAAGAGCTATTAAGTGCAACCAAAATGGAGGGGATGTTAGCATGAAACGATTTTTTTCTTCTCTATTGTTACTATTATTGGCTTTAATTGTTGGTTTCTGGTTAGGCAAAACAGATGCTTTACAAGGGACATGGGCTGGCGATATGCTCTCTGATGTTGTGGAAAAGATTCCTAGTCCTGATACATTCAAATCCATTATAGAAGGAGAGAGCTCCTTTAAAAAAGTAACCCCAACGTCTATAAGTCAATCACAAAAACCAGTAACCATTTCCGAACCGGAAAAAGAAATAAACGAAAAAACAGCTACGATTGACTATCAGTTACTGGAAAACACTATTTTTAATTTATTGAATCAAGTGCGTCGTGAAAATAATTTACCTGAATTAACATCAAACACTCAGTTAAAAAACGCTGCTCGAAAACGAGCCAAAGAAACAGAAGAATCTTTTTCGCATACGAGACCAGATGGCAGTGAGACCTTCACGATTCTTGAAGAACCAGACTACCGGTATGTTTATCAGTTAGCGGGTGAAAATCTTGGAATGGCTACAAATTATCTAGACGAAAAAGGAATGGCAGAATTATTGTCTAATGGTTGGGTAGAGAGCCCTGGACATTATGAAAATATGATTCGCAAAGAATTTAAAGAAGTGGGGATTGGCGTCTCTTTTGATGGAGAGAACATTTATGCCGTTCAGCTTTTTGGAACGCCTATGGCGAATTAAAAATAAAATAAACTTGTTTATATACTCAAGATAGAAGGGTAGATAAACAAGTTTATTTATTTAGTAAATAATTTTACTTAAAAACAGGGTTTGAAGTTTACTAAAATAGTAAACTATGTTACATTTCACTTGGTAAGCGATTTCAATGAATGGATGAAAATAATAAGATTAGAGAAAAGGAGTCGTTCAATAATGAAGAATCGTGAGAAAAAACAAGTGACAAGAGCAAATAAGCTATTACATGGTGGAGACTACAATCCCGATCAGTGGTTAAATAGACCTGATATTTTAGTCGATGACTTAAAATTAATGAAATTAGCACATACAAATACATATTCTGTTGGCATTTTTGCATGGAGTGCATTAGAACCTGAAGAAGGTGTCTATACGTTTGAATGGTTGGATAATATTTTTGAAACCATTCATCAGAACGGTGGAAAGATTATCTTAGCAACTCCAAGTGGCGCAAGACCTGCTTGGTTATCTCAAACCTATCCCGAAGTATTGCGTACCAATGAAATGCGATTAAAACAGCTTCAAGGAGCACGCCACAATCATTGTTTTACTTCTTCTATTTATCGTGAAAAGACACAACAAATCAACCAATTATTAGCTGAACGTTATGGCGATCATCCAGCGTTATTGATGTGGCATGTTTCAAATGAATACAGTGGAGAATGCCATTGTGATTTGTGTCAAGAAGCCTTTAAAGAGTGGTTGAAAGGTAAATATCATAATGATCTAACGGCATTAAACGAAGCGTGGTGGGGTCCGTTTTGGAGTCATACATTTAACGAATGGTCACAAATCCAATCACCATCACCAATTGGAGAAGATGCAGTTCATGGCTTAAACTTAGACTGGCATCGATTTGTTACTGACCAAACGATTCGTTTTTATCAAAATGAAATTGTTCCTTTACGTGAACTAACCCCTAACGTACCTATAACAACTAATTTTATGGCAGATACAGATGATCTCATTCCTTATCAAGGATTAGACTATGGAAAGTTTGCTGAACACGTTGATGTCATTACATGGGATGGGTATCCAGCTTGGCATAATGATCGAGAGTCAACAGCTGATTTAGCTATGAAAGTAGGTTTCATTGATGATTTATATCGGAGCTTGAAACAACAACCGTTTCTATTACTAGAATCGACACCAAGTGCGGTTAACTGGCACAATGTTAATAAAGCTAAACGCCCTCACATGCATTTATTGTCATCCATGCAAATGATTGCTCATGGTTCAGACAGTATTATGTACTTCCAATGGCGTAAATCTCGTGGTTCTTCTGAAAAATTCCATGGTGCTGTAGTGGATCATGATAACAGTTCAGAAAACCGAGTATTTAAAGATGTCGCTGAAGTTGGCCAAACGTTAGAAAAACTTTCAGACGTTGCTGGAACGACAAGACCATCAGACGTAGGGATTTTATATGATTGGGAAAATAATTGGGCTCTAAAAGATGCACAAGGCTATGGATTAGAAACAAAGCGTTATACTCAAACCGCACAAGAGCATTACCGTACGTTCTGGGAAAAAGATATTCCAGTCGATGTGATTATGAAAGAACAAGATTTTTCATCCTATAAATTATTAGTTGTGCCAATGATGTATTTATTAAGTTTAGACACAATCTCTCGTTTGAAAGAATTTGTAACAAACGGTGGAACGTTAGTCTCTACTTACGTTACTGGAATCGTAAATGAACACGATTTAACTTATCTAGGTGGTTGGCCGCAAGATTTGCAAGATATTTTTGGAATGAATCCAGTGGAAACGGATACCCTTTATCCATCAGATCGAAATATAGTTTGTTATGGCAATAAAGAATATGAATTAAAAGAATATGCATCTATTTTAGAAATAAACCAAGCTAAAATTGAAGGAGAATATCTAGAAGATTTTTATGCTAATACACCAGCTATTACCAGTCATTCTTTTGGAAAAGGAAAGACCTATTATATTGGTGGTAGATTAGAACAAACCTTCCATGAAGATTTCTATGGAGATATTATAAAAGAATTAGGCCTCTCTCCAGTGTTGTCTGTTCAGCACGAAAAAGGCGTTTCTGTTCAAGCTAGACAGTCCGAAACAGAAGACATTATTTTTGTGATGAACTTTACAGAAGAAAACCAAGTTGTCTTTTTTGATAAACCTGTTTGGGATAAGCTGAATAATGTGGAGATAGTTGGAGAAGTAACATTAGAAAAATATGATGCAAAAGTAGTGTCTGTTCCTTTAAGTAAATAAGCGTACAATAAGAAAGGATAACCCCGTTCATTCACAATCGTAACTTTGTTATCTGTTTTTTAAAAATGTTTACTAAAATTTACTTGATTTACTTTACCAAAAGAAATAAAATAGAAGAAATAATACGAATATGAGGAGACTAATAATGGAATTAAAAGAGTTGAAAGATAAATTTGTAGCATTATTTGGCGAGAAAGAATTGAAAGCGTTTTTTGCTCCAGGACGAATTAACTTAATTGGTGAGCACACAGATTATAATGGAGGAAACGTTTTTCCATGTGCCATTACTTTAGGAACATATGGTGTTGCCGCAAGAAGAGAAGACACAAAAGTAAGTTTGTATTCAGAGAACTTTTCGGATTTAGGAGTTATTTCTTTTGATATAAACGACTTAGATTACCGTAAGGAAGACAAGTGGACGAATTACCCTAAAGGAGTTTTAAAGTATCTAAAAGAAGCAGGGTATGATATCTCAACAGGTATTGATGCAGCAATTTATGGGAATATTCCCAATGGTGCAGGTTTATCTTCTTCAGCTTCTATTGAATTGTTGATGGGAATTATTTTAGAAGATTTGTTTGGTTTAGATTTGACTCGTCTAGACTTGATTAAGATTGGTAAAAAAGTAGAAAATGAATTTATTGGAGTTAACTCTGGTATTATGGATCAATTTGCAGTGGGTATGGGAGAAGAAGACAAAGCCATTTTACTTGACTGCAACACATTAGAGTACGAATTAATTCCCGTTGAATTAGAAAACCACAAAATTGTCATTATGAATACTAAAAAACGGCGTGAACTAGCAACATCTGACTACAATTCAAGACGCAGTGAATGTGAACAAGCGTTAGAAGAATTGCAAAGATTCGTTCCTGTTTCTTCATTAGGTGAACTGGATGAAGCAACATTTGAAACCTATGAAAATCAATTATCTAGTCAAATAATTAAAAAGCGTGCTAGACATGCTGTTACTGAGAATCAACGAACAATCAAAGCTGCAAAAGCATTGAAAGCAGGAGATCTAAAAGAATTTGGTTTATTAATGAATGCTTCTCATATTTCATTAAGAGACGATTATGAAGTTACTGGCATGGAATTAGATACATTGGTACAAGCAGCTTGGGATCAACCAGGAGTTATAGGAGCACGCATGACAGGTGCAGGATTTGGTGGTTGCGCACTTGCGATAGTAGCCAATGATCAAATTGATTCATTCATTGAAAATGTTGGGAAAATATATGAAGCTGAAATCGGCTACCCAGCTGAATTCTATATTGCAAGTATTAGCGATGGTGCAAAAGTGTTAAAATAAAAGCTAATCTACAAAATAAGTATGTAATGTTCACTTGTTCCTAAGCTTTTACGGAATCAAGTGAACATTATTAACATGTAAGTCCAATAGGACATGGAATAATGAGGTTACCATAAACGATAAAAGGTGGTATTAGGTGAAAACAACAAAAGAGGTAAATCAACTGATTACAGATTTTATTGAAATCGGCTGTCAAAAAAAAGAAATCGAACCATTAGATAAAATTTTAAAGACCAATCAATTGCTCCAATTATTAGGTAGGATAGATTTTGACCCTACATTAGTAGCTTCTAAGCTACTGACAAAGCGTTTGGAATTATTAGACCAACTAATCGATTACGCTGTAGAATCAGGTGAGATTTTAGATTTACAAACTGAGCGCGATATACTAGAAGCAGAAATTATGAATTTGATTACCCCTTTAACTTCAGAAGTTAATCGACAGTTTTGGGCCCATTATGCGACTAGTCCTAAACAAGCAACGGATTATTTTTATCATTTAAGTCGAGACAATGATTACATCAAAACAAGACAAATTGCAAAAAATAGCCACTTTATTTCTACTAGTTCATTTGGACCGTTGGAAATTACGATTAACTTATCTAAACCAGAAAAAGACCCAAAACAAATTGCTTTAGCTAAGCAATCTACTAGTACAAGTTATCCAACTTGCTTATTGTGTATGGAGAATGAGGGATATGCTGGACATATAAATCACCCTGCAAGGAGCAATCATAGGATTGTAAGAATGCCATTAAATGGTGAAGGATGGGGCTTACAGTACTCTCCTTATGCTTATTATGATGAACACTGTATTTTTTTATCACAAGAACACAAGCCAATGAAATTAGAAAAAGCTACTTTTGAAAAACTATTAGGAATTATTGAACAATTTCCACATTATTTCGTAGGCTCTAATGCAGATTTGCCCATTGTAGGCGGATCGATTCTAACTCATGATCATTATCAAGGTGGACGGCATACATTTGCTATGGAACAAGCAGAGATCGCTTATCCATTTGAACTAAGTGGTTTTCCATCTATTGAAGCTGGAATTGTTCACTGGCCAATGTCCGTTATGCGCTTAAAGGGTTCAAATAAAGAAGAAATGATTGATGCAGCAACACTTATTCTTGAAGAATGGCGAGGTTACTCTGATCCATCAGTTGCAATCTTAGCTCAAACAGACGGTATTTTGCATAATACAGTTACTCCAATAGCACGAATGAATGGGGATAAGTTTGAATTAGATTTAGTGTTGCGAAACAATCGAGTGACTGATGAATTTCCAGATGGGATTTTTCATCCTCACTCTGATGTCCAACACATAAAGAAAGAAAACATTGGTTTAATAGAAGTAATGGGTCTGGCTATTTTGCCACCGCGCTTAAAAGCAGAGTTAAAAGAAGTCGAACGTTACTTGTTGGACCAAGAAAATAAAATGACACAAAATCATAAAGACTGGGCAAAAGAAATAAAAACACAAACGCAACCAACAACAGAAAACGTTCAAAAATTGATTGATGAAGCAGTTGGTGAAGTATTCTTACGCGTATTGGAAGACGCTGGAGTATATAAACAAACAGATAAAGGACAAGCTGCATTCAAAGCATTTGTTCAAACCATTCAATAAACAATTAGGAGGAAGCAAAAATGAAAGGAAGCAAACGTCTTTTTGGAGAAGTAGACGGTAGACCTGTTTATGAATATACTTTAGAAAATAGTCAAGGTATGCAGCTATCCGCAATGGACTATGGTGCTACAATAACAGCTATTAAAACACCAGATAAAGATGGAAAACTAGAGAATATCACACTAGGATTTGATTCAGTTGAACCTTATGTAACTTATCGGCCTTATTATGGCGCAACAATTGGTCGTGTGGCTGGTCGAATTGCTAAAGGTAATTTTGAATTAGAAGACGAAACCGTTCAGTTAACGATTAATGAAGGAATAAACCATCATCACGGTGGTAGCCCAGCTTTTGACTCTCGCTTTTGGGAAGTACAGATGAAAGTAGAACCTGAAGCAGATGAAAGTTCATTGACTTTTACTTACCTAAGCCTAGATAATGAGAATGGTTATCCTGGTAATTTAACCGTTCAAGTAAAGTATATCTTAACTGAAGCGAATGAATGGAAGATTCAATATATGGCTACAACAGACAAGACAACGTTGTTTAATCCAACGAATCATGTTTATTTTAATCTAACAGGAAACCATGCAAATGGTATTTTAGATCATCAGATGCAATTAAATAGTGATTTTTATGCTCCTTTAGAAAGTGACTCTGTCCCTACAGGCAATTTGTTAGAGGTAACAGATTCACCCTTTGACTTTAGACAAGCAAGGCCTTTAAAAACGGGTGTAGAAAGTACCCATCCACAAACGGTTAGCAATAGAGGATACGATCATCCATTTATTTTAAATCAGGTTTTAGATGGGGAGGCTAATGGACAGATTACGGATCCCATAAGCAAAAGACGCGTTCGTTTCTCTACAGATCGAGAAGCAGTTGTTGTTTATTTAAACAATTGGGCGGAAGGGTTATACGAAATTGACGGACAGGCTGTTCGACCTTATTCTGGAGTTGCACTAGAAACGCAAATGTTACCAGATGCTATTCACCATGATAATTTTGGCAATACCCTTTTAAAACCAGGCGAGAAATTCTACTCAGAAACGATTTATACATTCGATCTTATTTAGTAGAATAAAGAAAGGAAGAATAAAAAGGATGGCCACGATTAAAGACATTGCTGAGAAAGCAAATGTTTCAAGTGCCACTGTCTCTCGCGTATTGAATTACGATGAGACATTATCTGTAGGCGATGATACTAAAAAAAGAATTTTTGAAGCAGCAGAAGCATTAGATTACACAAAGTACCAGAAAAAGAGAGTCAAGAAAACAGGTAAAATTGCGATTGTTCAATGGTACACAGAAAAAGAAGAGCTAGATGATTTGTATTACCTATCGATTCGTTTAGGAGTAGAAAAGCGTGCGGAAGAAGAAGGCTATGGAATTGAGCGTTATTTTCAAGATATCCTTTTTGAACCTAAGCAAGACATCGAAGGAATCGTTGCAATTGGAAAGTTTAATGATACTCAAATAGATCAACTAGTGTCGTGGACGACTAACATTTGTTTCATTGATTTTGACTTATTAGATCGAAAAATGGATTCAGTAGTAGTTGACTTTGAACAAGCCGTTCATTCTGTAATGGATTACTTGACCGAGAAAAATCATCAGCGAATTGGATTTATTGGTGGACAAGAACAGTATGCAAAAGATACAAAAACGCCACCAGATAAGCGCGCTATTTTATCTGAAGCTTACTTACGACAAAAGGAATTGTACCAAGAAAACTATTTTTTCACAGGGAAATTCAATGTAGCATCTGGTCATCAACTTATGAACCAAGCGATTCAAGAATTAGGAGAGGGTTTGCCCTCTGCTTTCTTTGTAGCAAACGATGCATTGGCTATTGGAGCCTTACGCGCTTTGCAAGAAGCGGGAATTTCAGTACCTGAAAGAGTGGAATTGATTGGTTTCAACGACATAAGCGTGGCTAAGTATGTTTATCCGACATTGAGTACTGTTAAAGTTTATACAGAATTAATGGGTGAAGTCGGCTTTGATTTATTGATAGATCGAATAGAATCTGATCGTCAAGCAGCTAAAAAGATTACTTTATCAACGGATTTAATTTTACGAGGAAGTACTTTTTAGAGCATTTTTTATAAAAAAGAAGGTAATCCTAAGAACTGAACGCTCTAAATAAGAGTGAATTTAGTTTTTAGGTTTTTTTTTTGTCTTTTTCCGTTATACTGTGCAAGAGAAGGATCGTACTTGTAAATAAAAATCCATTATTCTTAATAGAAAACGAATCAAACATGAAAGAGAGTGAGAGCATGGCAAAAAAGAATACTAAACCTGCTGCCAAAAAACGAATAGAAAAAAAATTATTCCAATATAAAGATACAGCGAAAGCGACAGAGTACACGGTTAAAGAACCGATGGAATTATTAGCTTTTCTAATAGAAGAAAAAGTTAAAAATAGCCGCAATTCTATAAAATCTGTCTTAACTAGAGGACAAGTTTGGGTTGATGGGAAAAACATCAAACAACACAACTATCTTTTATCTCCAGGGCAAAGAATATCGATTGTTTCTAATAAGGAAACAATCAAAGAACAAGCCTTAGTTGGGGTTAGTATCTTATTTGAAGATAAAGACATCATCGTTATCAACAAAGAAGCAGGCATGCTTTCAATGGCTTCTAAAAATGAACATGATTTGACGGCTTATCGTCAAGTCACAACTTATGTAAAAGAAGACGATAAGAAGAATCGCGTTTTCGTGGTTCATCGCTTAGATAGAGATACTTCAGGCGTGATGCTTTTTGCAAAAAGCGAAGAGATAAAGTTAGCTTTGCAAGAAAATTGGTCAGAAAGTGTGAAAGAAAGAATCTATACAGCTTTAGTTGAAGGTGTTATTGAAAAAGAAGAAGGAACAATTGATTCTTGGTTAACTGAAAATAAATCGATGCATGTTTTCTCTAGTCCATTCGATAATGGAGGAAAACGAGCAGTCACACATTATAAGAAAATTAAATCTAATGATGCTTTTACCTTGTTGGAAATTCAACTGGAGACAGGCCGGAAAAACCAAATCCGAGTCCATATGGAAGAGATAGGGCATCCGGTTGTTGGAGATAAAAAATATGGCTCTACCGTCAGTCCTCTAAAACGTCTAGGATTGCATGCAACAACCTTAGCACTCATTCATCCTACAACAGGTGATTTAGTCAGCTTTAAAGCAAAAGTACCAAAAGTATTTTCAATTCACTCAAAATAATAAGTTGAAAAACCAAGAATCTCTTTGAGTGTTATAAGAGATTCTTGGTTTTAAATTATTAAAAAAATAGAAGTTTCATTTTGTTTGAATAGTTCTATTCAAAAGCATTGTCTTGAGGATGATAACCTATCGTAACACGTGCTTGATCAATATCTAAGCGTGGAAAAGTATTATTAGAAATGCCATTGACGAGTAAAAAAGGTTCTTTGAGTTCAGCAATTAGCGTACAATCAATTAAATGACATAAATCGCGAGCAGATATAAAATCAGCTAAATCATAAGGAGGAGACTGTTTATTCGGTTTACCCGATTCTTTAAAATTTCCAATACGAATGCCGATAGCTTCTTGATTTTTTGTAAAAGCATAGTAACTAGCTAAGGCTTCTACGTAAGCTTTGGAGACTCCATATAAATCTGATGGTCGGATAGGTTGCTCGATGTGAACTTGAACGTTTGCTGGATAAGCATCTACTACATGGATTGAACTAGCAAAGATAATTCTTTTAACAGAGGAGTTTTTTTGTGTAGCTTGATGAAAAAGGTTATGTGGAATTTTGTAATTTAAATCAAGTAAACTCTTATAAAACTTAGCATCTGGACTGGGTTCTCCAGCTAAATGTAAAATATACTCAATGCCGTCTAACAATCCTTTCCAACTTTCTTCAAGGGTTAGATCTAATTTTTTAACTATAACATCCTCTAGTAACTGTTGATCTATATTGTCAAAATGAATATCAACTAATGTTAAATGATGTTCCTTTTTTAAATGGTTGGTTAGTGTTTGTCCAATAGTCCCAGTTGCTCCAGTAATTAAAATGTGAGCCATCTTTTATCCTCCTTAACTTTATTTATAATGCAAACAATACAAAAATAAATGAAAAAAAAGAGCACTACAAAAGTAGCACTCTCAATAAATGTAAAAATTATTTGCGGTCGTTGTGGTTGTCTTTAGTTTCTCCAACCTTTTTTTCAACTTCGCCTTTAGCTTTTTGTGCTTTACCTTCTGCTTGTTTAGATACGTTATTAGTTGCATCACCATAGGCGTCTTTAGCTGAACCAGCGACTTTGTCTTTAGCACCTTTTAACTTATCTTTCATTCCGTTGTCTTTGTCTGTCATACTATCATCCTCCTAATAAGTAATTTTTAATAGTAGTCATTGCTACACAAATCAGTTTTATAAAGAATAAAAGTAATTTGTGTCTAAAATGTGAACGACTTCTATAACTAAATAATACCTGATTTAAAAATAAAATCAAACGATAAGCTTTTCTAATGATAAATACTAAATGAAAAAAATCTTTATTTAGCTAAATGAAGCTATGGAAGAAGGTTCATTGGGATCCAGATTGTAGAGGGGGGACTCTCAGGCCTACTTAATATTTTAGCGAATATGTGCTAAAATGAAGATACAGAATTTTCTCGTATGAAATTGAAAGAGAACGGAGTCGTTTAGAAATGAGATTACTAGCAATTGACGCTTCCAATCAAGCGATGAGCGTTGCTGTTTTAGAGAATCAAAAAGTTATTGGAGAAATAACGACAAATGTAAAAGGCAATCACAGTCAACGATTAATGCCTGCCATTGCTGAATTGATGGCAGAAGTCGGTTGGAAACCTACTGATTTAGATCGAATTGCTGTTGCACAAGGCCCAGGATCCTATACAGGATTGCGTATAGGTGTAACCATTGCTAAAACATTGGCATGGACATTAGGAAAAGAGCTTACGGGTATTTCAAGCCTAGCTGTATTAGCAGGAAACTGTGAAGAATCATCTAATTATTTGGTTCCATTATTTGATGCAAGACGCGGCAATATTTATACAGGTTTATATAGATGGGAGTCTGGAGAATTGATTCAAATTGAACCAGATACACACGTTTCAGCAGAAAAGTGGGCCAGTTATTTAAAAGAACTACCAGGTACCATTGAACTAATTGGTGAAGACCGTGTCTTACACCAGCAAGCTTTTGAGCAACATTTAGGAAATCGAGTAATAGGCGCTTCTTTGAAAAATCATTTACCTAAAGGGAGTGTCGTAGGGTTATTGGGACTAAAAGAAAAGCCTGTAGATGTTCATACAATGCTTCCTCACTATTTGAAATTTGCAGAGGCGGAGGAAAATTGGCGTAAAGAACACCCAGACCAACTGGAGGAATCTTATATTGAAAAGATTTAAAAAATGGCTAGAGACTCGAAAACCCGTTTTGAGTAGCATTAACAAACGGCAAGAAATGACCTTAGCCGAAAAAGTTCAACTACCAGAGCCAAAGATTAAGCTTGATGACGGACAGATAGTTACTTTAAGTATAGCCATAGAGGCTGATATTCCTGATATTTTGCGGATACAAAAACTGAGCTACAATGGCCTTACTCCTTGGGGTGAGGGAGCATTGAGACGAGAGTTAACTCATAATAAGAGAGCTTTATATTTAATTGCTAAAGACCAAAAAGAAGCTGTAGGATTCATCGGAACCTGGTTTATAGATGGTGAGTCACATATCACGAACATTGCAGTGGTTCCAGAAAAGCGAAGAAACGGTTTAGCTTATTGGTTAATAAAAAATATCATCTATTTAGCAGAACAAGAAAATATGAAACACTTAAGCTTGGAAGTAAGAGTTTCAAATAAACAAGCACAAAATTTATACTTGAAATTAGGATTTAAGAAATTAGAGATAAAAAAAGGGTATTACGCTGGCGATCATGAAGATGCGTTAGAGATGAGTTTGCCGCTTTTAAGAATGCGAGGATAATATGAGTCAGTGTAATGGTATAAAAGAAAAAATAAAGATTAGTTTTCCTGATAACGCAACGATAACATGTGAACAACTGCATGATATTGCAGAGAGTAGCTATTCTAATGGATCACCTTGGTCGCTTGAAAGTTTTCAAACCGATTTAGAAACTCCTTTAGCAGGATATGGTTTAGCCATGATAAATAAAGAAGTTGTTGGGTTTATTGGATACAGACATTTTTTAGGAGAAGCTGAAATTACCAATTTTGGTGTGGATTATGAATTCAAAAAACAGGGGATTGCTACTGAATTAATGGCAGCCTGCTTAGTCCATTTAAAAGAGCAAGGAATGAAACAACTGTTTTTAGAAGTTCGCTCGTCTAATCTCCCAGCACGATTAATTTATGGTAAATTTGGCTTAGCTGAAGTGGATATACGCAAAAACTATTATCATCATCCAACTGAAGATGCGATTGTTATGCAGTATATCGAAAAAACCGAAGAATAAAAATGTAAAAGAGAAAGAGTGAAGACATGAAGTCTAAACGAAATTTAATTTTAGCAATCGAAACAAGCTGTGATGAAACAAGTGTTGCCGTTATTCAAGACGGGCATTTAGTGCTGTCTAATATCATTGCATCACAGATTAAAAGTCATATGAGATTTGGTGGAGTCGTACCTGAAATTGCTAGTCGTCATCATGTAGAACAAATTACACAGTGTATTGAAGAAGCCATGACAGAAGCAGAGGTTATTTATAGTGACTTGTCAGCAATTGCTGTAACTTATGGACCAGGTTTAGTCGGCGCTTTATTAATAGGAGTTAACGCAGCAAAAGCATTGGCTTATGCACATGACTTGCCGTTAATAGCAGTCAATCATATGGCTGGTCATATTTATGCTAATCGCTTAGTACAGCCATTAATTTTCCCCTTGTTAGCACTAGTTGTTAGTGGGGGACACACTGAATTAGTTTATATGAAAGAAGATGGCGACTTCAAAATCATTGGAGAAACGCGTGATGATGCAGCTGGGGAAGCTTATGATAAAGTAGGACGAATTTTAGGTTTACCGTATCCTGGTGGAAAACGGATTGATGAGATGGCTCATGAAGGCAAAGATACATATCATTTTCCGCGCGCGATGTTGAAAGATGATAATTATGATTTTAGCTTTAGTGGGTTAAAAAGTTCCTTTATTAATTTGGTTCACAACGCAGATCAAAAAGGAGAGCAATTGCATCCTGAAAACTTAGCAGCTAGTTTTCAAGCAAGCGTGATAGAAGTGTTGGTAAGTAAAACACTTCGTGCAGCCAAAGAATTAGACGTGAAACAATTGGTAATGGCAGGGGGAGTTGCAGCCAATAAAGGGTTGAGAAATGCTTTAACGATAGCTGTAAAAGAAGAACTTTCGGATGTCGATTTACTCGTTCCACCACTACCTTTATGTGGCGATAATGCAGCGATGATTGGTGCTGCTGCGTACGTTAAATTCAACCGTCAAGAGTTTAGCGGCTATGACTTAAATGCGCAACCAGGACTTTCTTTTGATAACTATGACGAAAACTAAAAAAACAAAAGTGCCGTTGGAGTAAAAATCCAATGGCACTTTTGTTTAATTTTCTAATTCTTCTAATTCGATGCTTTTTTCTTCCCATTCATTTGCTAAGTTTTCATTTTCTTTATTTAACTCCGTTAACTGTCCGTTAATCTCTTGAACTTTAACATGATCACCAAAAACTTCCGGATCAATTAATTGAGCTTTAATTGATTCAATCTGTTCTTCAATTTCAGTCATATTGGTTTCAAGAGCTTCAATTTGACGTGAGAGCTGTCTGACCTTTTTTTGTGTTTCCTTGTTGATTTCGCGGTGGTTCTTACTTGTGGCAGTTGTCTCAAGAGTTGGAGTAATCTTTTCTTGTTCTGCTTGAGCTAATAATTTTAGTTCTTCTTGTTCTGCTTTTTTTTGAACGTAATAATCGTAATCGCCTAGGTAAAGTGTGCTACCTTCTGGAGATAATTCAACGATAGAAGTGGCTAATCGATTGATAAAATAACGGTCATGTGACACAAATAAAAGTGTTCCATCAAAATCGATCAAAGCATTCTCCAAAACTTCTTTGCTATCAATGTCTAGATGGTTGGTTGGCTCATCAAGAACCAAAAAGTTATCGCGGTGCATAGACAACTTAGCTAATGCTAAACGAGCTTTTTCTCCACCACTTAAACTAATAACGGATTTTTCGACATCATCACCAGAGAATAAAAAGCTTCCAAGAATACTACGAATATCTTTTTCGGGAGTTGTGGGATGACTGTCCCACAATTCACCCAAAACCGTTTTTCTAGAATTTAGGTTAGCTTGTTCTTGATCGTAGTAACCTAAATCAACATTGGTTCCCATTTGTTTCTCTCCTTGGATTAAAGGCAAATCATCAATCAACGACTTTAACAAAGTAGATTTTCCAATACCATTAGGACCAACTAATGCAATAGAATCATATTTTCTAACATCTAAGTCAATAGGAGAAGATAAAATTCTATTTTCATAACCAATCGCGCCGTTAGTTAAAGATAAAATCACATTTCCACTTTCCTTTTCTGTTTGAAAGCGGAAGTGAGCAGATTTTTCATCACCTTGTGGACGATCCATACGGTCCATTTTGTCTAGTTGCTTTCGTCTACTTTGCGCTCGTTTAGTAGTAGAAGCACGCACTAAGTTGCGATTGACAAAATCTTCTAATTTAGCAATTTCTGTTTGTTGCTTTTCATACTCTTTCCATTCTTGTTCAAGGCTTGCAGCTTTTAATTCAAGGTATTTAGAATAATTCCCTTTATAATGGACCATTTTTTGACGGCTGATTTCATAAACTTCATTGACTACTTTATCTAAAAAATAACGATCATGCGAAACGATTAGCAAAGACCCTTGGTAAGCTTGTAGATAATTTTCTAGCCAATCAAGCGTTTCTATATCTAAGTGGTTTGTTGGCTCATCTAAAATCAGTAAATCTCTCTTTTCTAATAATAATTTTGCTAAGGCTAAACGCGTTTTTTGCCCACCAGATAATTGATGAATACTTTTTTGATAGTCGTCTTCATAAAAACGAAAACCATGTAGAACAGAGCGGATTTCTGCCTCGTATCCAAAGCCATTTGCTAATTTGAAATCGTGCTGTAACTGATCGTAACGTTCAAGTGTTTTTTGGTACAAAGCTTCATCAGCCAATAAAATAGGATCGCCAAGCTGAATTTCAATATTGCGCATTTCTTTTTCTAGTCGAATAACCGGCTCGAAAACGGCTAACATTTCATTCCAGATAGAATCAGTTGAATGTAAACCAGTATTTTGAGCAAGATAACCAATGGTAACTTGTTTATTTTTTATAATTTGTCCTGCATCGGGTTGTTCAATCCCTGCAATCATTTTTAATAAAGTAGATTTCCCAGCACCATTGCGCCCAACTAAAGCAATTCTAGAATTTTCTTGAATTTCTAAATAAGTATTTTCAAATAAGACGTCTGCTCCAAAATAGCGAGCAACGTGTTGAACTTGTAATAGAATCATTTCATTTCCTCATTTCATTATTCTCTACTCTAGTCTATCATATAACCACAAATTCTGATATTACTCGAGCCCAATTAAAAATGGGTATTTCACAAGCAAATTATCTTAACAAAGTGATGTGAATAGAGAGGGTTAAATAGCTCAACAAGTTAAGAGAATATCATAGCTTTATATAGAAAGAATGCTATAATAAGGAGGTTGAAAGAAAAAAGTTTGTGAATTTCAAGTTGATAGTATATACTTGTGAAACTATTAATTGAAAAGTTAATGATTATTATTAATGGAGGAACATGATGAATAAACCAAAAGTACCAAAAGCAACAGCTAAACGCCTGCCTATTTATTATCGCTATTTACGTTTTTTGCATGATGCAGGGAAAGATCGTATTTCTTCAACAGAATTAAGTGAAGCAGTAAAAGTCGATAGTGCAACTATTCGCCGCGATTTTTCTTACTTCGGAGCTTTAGGAAAAAGAGGATACGGATATGATGTAGAAGATTTGATGAACTTCTTTAGTAAAACATTGAAACAAGACCGCCTAACTAACGTTGCTTTAATTGGTGTAGGTAACTTGGGACATGCTTTATTGAATTATAATTTTCACCAAAGCAACAACATGAGAATCAGTGCAGCCTTTGATATCAATGAAGAACTCATTGGGAAAATATTAAGCGGAGTGCCGGTTTACCCAATGAATGAAATGGTTGAACAGCTTAAGATACAACAAATCGAAATCGTAATCTTGACGGTTCCGACAGAAGTTGCTCAAGAAACAGCAAATGAATTAGCGAAAGCTGGCGTAAAAGGAATTATGAACTTTACACCTATTCGTATAACTGTACCAGACGATATGCGTGTGCAGAACGTTGATTTAACAAATGAATTACAAACATTAATTTATTTCTTGGATCATTACAAAAAAGAAGAACTAGAAGAAGAATAAAAAGAGCGACAAACCTACTTAGGTTTGCCGCCTTTTTTTATTTTTAAGTAAATTTCTACTAGTTTAGTTGCACGAACGAAATCGCTGGTAGCAAATAAAACAAATAGTATTGGGAAAATACCCCATCCTTCAGTGGATACAGAATTGATAGTAAACCAGATGAATACAAAGGACATGAGATAATTGAAGACAATTTGAAACATAAAATTTTTGTTATTCATATAAAATTAAAATTCCTTTCTTTACAAACCTTGTTTTATTACTGGATTAAATTGAGTATAACGACACTCGTATTCATTAAAACATGGGCAATCATAGGTGTGGCAATGTTTTTTGTTTTCACATAAAGATAAGAAAATACAAATCCCATTGATGAATAAAGCAGGATATGACTATCAGCGTGAATAAAAGCAAATAACAACGAACTGATAACTGCTGCGCCTACTACGCCAGTTAAATCATAAAAGAAACCGAAAATCACTTTTCTGAAGATAAATTCTTCCATGATAGGTGCCATAATAGATACGATAATCAGATAATAAGGGTATTTACTAATGGTCACCAAGATGTTTTGTGTATTGGCTGATTCCATTTGCAGACCAAGTAACTGAGACTCAATAAGAGTTGCAACAATCTGAGAGGCAAAAGCCATGGATGTTCCAATTAAGCCCCACATGATAACCTGCTTTATTGGTGCAGAAGAACTTAATGTTAAACTATTTCGGATTGTTGATTTGCGGTTTAGTAACAGCATCACCAATGTACCAACTGTAAAAGAAAAAATAGTTCCATAAATTAAAGCTTCCGTTTGATAATTTTGAGAAGCTAGGGCTAAAATTAAAACGGGTAAAAATTGAGCAACAATATAAGTTAAGATCATAGAGACAGGCGTTTGTTTTATTAATTTTTTCATGTTTGACATTAGACCTTCTTTTTTAGAAGTACAGACTTCTTTATTTGAATCCTTAGTATATGTTTGTTTAATGGAAAGATAGTTGAATGATTCCAGTGTACAAACGAGTTTCATTTGTCAGTATAACATAAGAGGGAAGGTAATGGTCAGATTATTGCATGAATTTGCCTCTGGAAATTCAACTATCTCAATAAAAAAATAGCGAATTTTAGGTTAGAAAGAGTTAAAAGACTTGCAATTAAGAGTGAAGTTGCTTATTATAAAAGAGTGGTTTAGCACTCAAGGAACAAGAGTGCTAAACAGGAGAACGGACAAGAAAAATTGGAGGGATTTAAGTGTTAAAACCATTAGGAGAGCGTGTCATTATTGAAGTCGCTAAAGAAGAAGAAAAGACTGTCAGCGGGATTGTTTTGCCAGGTTCAGCGCAAGAAAAACCTCAAACAGGTTCAATTATTGCAGTAGGTGAAGGACGCATACTGGAAAACGGATCAAAAGTTGATTTATCAGTAAAAGTTGGCGATACTGTTTTATTTGAAAAATATACTGGTACGGAAGTTAAATATGAAGGAAAAGAATTTCTTGTCTTAAACGAACGCGACATTATCGCAATTGTAGAGTAAACAAATTTCTTCTATACTAAAAAGATGAACCGAATAAAAATTGAAATACAGCAACACAACTATAATGATGAGGTGAAGTAGAAATGGCAAAAGATATTAAATTTTCAGAAGACGCTCGTGCAGCAATGTTACGTGGTGTGGATATTTTAGCAGACACTGTCAAAGTTACATTAGGCCCCAAAGGAAGAAACGTGGTATTAGAAAAAGCTTATGGTTCACCGTTAATTACAAATGATGGCGTAACAATCGCTAAAGAGATTGAGTTAGAAGATCATTTTGAAAATATGGGAGCTAAATTAGTTGTTGAAGTCGCTTCTAAAACAAATGATATTGCGGGTGACGGAACAACAACAGCAACTGTTTTAACACAAGCGATTGTTCGCGAAGGGTTAAAAAACGTTACTGCTGGAGCAAATCCTGTTGGCATTCGTCGTGGAATTGAATTAGCAACTAAAGTAGCTGTAGAAGAATTGATGGCTATTTCTAAAAAAATTGAAACTAAAGAATCTATTGCACAAATTGCAGCCATCTCGTCAGGGGATAATGAAGTTGGGCAACTTGTTGCAGACGCTATGGAAAAAGTAGGAAAAGATGGCGTTATTACAATTGAAGAGTCTAAAGGGATTGAAACAGAATTAGACGTTGTAGAAGGTATGCAATTTGACCGTGGCTACTTGTCACAGTATATGGTTACAGACAATGATAAAATGGAAGCTGTTCTAGAAAATCCTTATATCTTGATTACCGATAAAAAAATCTCAAACATTCAAGATGTCTTGCCTTTATTAGAACAAATCTTACAACAAGGTCGTCCGCTAGTTATTATTGCAGACGATGTTGATGGTGAAGCATTGCCGACCTTAGTATTAAATAAATTACGTGGTACATTCAACGTTGTAGCTGTAAAAGCTCCAGGATTTGGCGATCGCCGTAAAGCAATGTTAGAAGATATTGCTATTTTAACAGGTGGAACGGTTATTACTGAAGATTTAGGACTTGAATTGAAAGATACAAGTATTAATGAATTAGGACATGCAGTTAAAATTGTTGTGACGAAAGATTCAACAACAATAGTTGAAGGAGCAGGCTCTTCAGAAAAAATCACACAACGTGTTTCTTTATTAAAAGCTCAAGCTGCTGAAACAACATCTGATTTTGATCGTGAAAAACTACAAGAACGTTTAGCTAAACTTTCCGGTGGAGTAGCTGTTATTAAAGTGGGAGCAGCGACAGAAACAGAATTAAGAGATCGCAAATTAAGAATTGAAGATGCACTAAATGCAGCTCGTGCAGCTGTTGAAGAAGGAATCGTGTCTGGTGGAGGAACAGCTTTAATTAATGTTCAAGCTAAAGTTGCCGAAATCGAAGAAGAAGGAGACGTTGCTACCGGTGTTAAAATCGTGTTGCGTGCTCTTGAAGAACCGATTCGTCAAATCGTTACAAATGCAGGTCTAGAAGGCGCTGTAGTTGTTGAAAAAATGAAACAAGTTGAAATGGGTATTGGTTTTAATGCAGCAACAAATGAATGGGTAAACATGATTGAAGCTGGGATTGTAGATCCAACTAAAGTCACTCGTTCGGCTTTACAAAATGCAGCAAGTATTGCAGCTCTGTTGTTAACAACAGAAGCAGTCGTTGCAGATCAACCAAAACCAGATTCACCAGCTGGTGGTGGTATGGGAATGGATCCTGGAATGGGCGGCATGATGTAAGAAATATTTTTTAGAAAGAGACTTTCTATAAGTTCATTGAACTTATGGAAGGTCTCTTTTTTGATGCATTTAGTTATAAGAATACTTAATTTTACCTCATTCATAATAATAGAGGTTAGAAAAGAAAGGATTAATATTAATTGCTTTAAAATACGTTTAACGATAATATAGTTAGTGTGCTAACTATATTTCAAAAGAGGTGATGGGATGAATAGCGGCTTCATGATAAATGGTTGTTCAAAACTTTTAAGAAATAGATTAAATAAAGAGCTTGAAATAGAAGACATAACAGCATCTCAATTTGCCGTGATAAAAGATATCGAAATGAATTCCTTTTTAGATAAGAAAGAGATAAAGGTCACAGCAGTTGAGATAGCAGAAAGACTAGGTATGGATAAGCCTACGATATCAGGAATAATAAATAGACTGATAGATAAAGAATATCTAGAAAAACAACCAAATCCTACTGATAAAAGATCATCCATTTTAAAGCTTACAAAAGAATCTAAAGTAAAACTTCCAATTTTAGAAAAGATAAGTAATAAGGTAATATCTGATGCAACAAATGGTCTAACGGATAAAGAAATTGAATTTTTTAACGATACATTAGGTAAGATAATAGAAAATATGAGGTGAGGTGAAAAAGATGAATAAATATTTAATAACGGGTGCAAGTGGAAATATAGGTAGATATGTAGTAGATGAGTTAATCAGTTCGGCAAAAAACGTAAAAGCAGCCGTTCATGATAGAGAAAAAGGGAATAAACTATTTAAAGATAAAGAAAATGTAGAGCTAGTGGAGTTTGATTTTTTGGATGAAAAGACGTTTGAAGAAGCTTTAGAAGGAGTTAGAGCTATTTTTTTAGTTAGACCTCCTAAACTTGCGAAACCTCAAAAAGATATGCGTCCTTTTTTAGAAGCTGCTAAAAAAATGGGTATAAAAAAAATCGTATTTGTATCACTTCTTGGAGTTGAAAAAAATCCAATTGTGCCTCATAGAAAGATTGAAGACATGATAAAAAAATTAGATATCCCTTATGTATTTTTGAGACCCAGTTTTTTTATGCAAAACTTGAATACGAATCATAGAGAAGAGATAAAAGAAAGAAATGAGTTATATATACCAGCAGGGAGTTCTAAAACGAGTTTTATAGATACAAGAGATATCGCAAGAACAGCAGCTATCAGTTTAATAGATGAGAAATATACTAACACAACTTTAACGCTAACTGGAAAAAAAGCAATTGATTATTACGAGGTATCAAGAATCTTATCTGACGTACTTAAAAAAGAGATAACCTACAAAGACCCAAGTCTTTATAGGTTTAGAAAAGATAGAATAAAAAGAGGGACTTCCAAAGGATTTGCAACTGTAATGACTCTTTTATATCTTATGACAAAACTTGGAACAGCAAAAGACGTAACCTATGATTTAGAAAAAATCATAGGAAGAGCACCAATTAGCTTCAAACAATATGCGATAGATCACAAAAATTATTGGATTTTATATGAACCTGTTGGTATCGAAGTACCGAACTTATGAGGTTGTCATTCTCTTGTTCTTCATCTTTATTTTTTATGGATTGAAATAATTCCTAATCATTGCTTATTACTATAAAATTCATAAGCAAAATACCCTGCTAATAACCCAAATGCAGCGCCAAAAGTAAGGACAAATGATAGTTGGAATGGAAAGAGCAAACTAAAAACTAGACCAATCAAGCAATTAGCCAGCCAGTAGTCCTAAAGGAATTAAGCTATCCAATAAAATCTGAGCATTTTTTGTATTTTCTTATCTAATGTTCCTTTTTTAGATTTGTTTTTGAGTCTAGTTACGACAAATACAGCGATTCCACCTACGATTACTAAAGGCAATAAAATACGGATAATCTCCATAGTAGATTTTATATAACACATCCTTTCTATTTTTAATTTAAGTTAGTCTTCGTCTACTTTTTGTACTTCATATTTAAATCCAACGTTTTTATAATTTTGCTTTTTATACATTTCTCTAGGCGTATCTTCTCCGTCAGCTATTAATAGGACTATTTTTTCTGGGAACAAGTCCATTACAAATCTTTGCAGTCGGCTTCCAATTCCTTTTCTTTGAAAAGCTTGATTAACCGATAAATCATCAATTTCAGCTGTCTCACTAGCAATAATAATATCTAAGTATCCTGCTGGTTTCCCCTCATAAAAGGCTAATAATTGTTGGATGGATGGATTTATGAATTGACGCTTTATTAACTCAAGTTTTTGTTTGGCAAACTTTTCTCTGAATTCTACGGAATGTTTGTATTGCCTATCAAGAAGGATAGCTAAGGTCTTATCCGTTACAAGCTGGATATCTATTTCAGAATTATTTTCTACCGTAGGAAAGTATTTTGGCTCAATTGTGTACAATTCTAAAAAGCCAATTTCATAATTTGTATCCGTTAGATAAGCCATTAGCTTTTCAGTCGGCTTTACGTTTTCAGGGAAATAAAATTTTAGATGTTTTTGTCCCTTCTTAAGATGGAAATCTTTTAAGTATCTTTCTACCGCTATAAATTCAGACAATGAGGGTAGAGTTTTAAATTCAATAAAATTACTATCGTAGCGCATCAACATCTTAGGGTAATGATAGTGAATAAAAAGAGCCGTTTCATTTACGATGTCGCCAAGTGTGTACGTGTCTTTAAATGTAACTTGTCTCATTGGGTATCCTCCTTCAGGTTCATTAGGCAATGTGTAGCTATTGTACCATTGAAATTTTCTTAAGCTAAACTTGTTCTATAAAATAAAAAGATAAAGCGAATGAAATTTTTTCTGTAGTTAGAAAAGTTTAGTTCTTTCATAGTTCCCTTTCTTGTGATAAATCTTTCTCATCGTATGATTAAAAAAACGTTGATAAAATTAGCTCATTTTAGAGATAATAAACTAGATTCAGTAAAAAAGAACACTAAAAAACTAAAAAGAAGGAAGAGTAGGATGAAAATAAAAATCCAATGGAAATGGGTTATAGGAGCATCTATATTATTCCTTTTATTTTTAATAGTTGTCCTTCCGCAAGTATCCACTTATTCAAATGAAGCAATAGGAGTGTCTGAATCACCAGATCAATCATTTACTTACTCTGGGGCGCAGTTATATGAGCTAGCTAAAAGTTACGGAGAAGCGGGTAGAAGAACGTATATTAAGTTAAGGTGGACGTTTGATTTGATTTGATTTGGCCAGTTATTTATACACTATTTTTAGTTACATGGACTATTAAATTAATGGAATATACTTCAGATAAAAGATGGATGAGCTACCTAATAGTCCTTCCGATATTAGCACTGTTCTTTGATTTTTCAGAAAATATAGGAGCAACAATAGTAATGGCAAGATACCCCTTAGAGTCTGGATTAGTCCAAGCGATAACACCAATAGCGACATTTATAAAATGGACAACTATTTTTAGGATCTTTTTTATTTCTTCTATATTTGATTATAAAAATAGGAGCATCAAAAATGAAGAAGCTGCTAAAAGATAAATACGAATAAAAAGAATAAATTTAAGAATTAAAAAAACTGTAAAAAAAGCATTGACTCCAAAAAAAGAAGCCAACGCTTTTTTGTTCGTCATTACTCACTAATCAAGATTTCCACGATGCTATTTCCTGGAATTTGAGGTGGTATTGACATAGTTGTAATAGGTTCAGGCACTAAGAAAACGGTAATTGTTGTGCCAGCTTTTATATCTTCAACAAGGCGCTTTTCTGATGTTTTTTCATCAAGGATTGGGACACCTTCTGCTAATAGAACTACTTCATCGAAGGAAATAGGCTTGTCGCTTTCTTTCGTTTGTTTAAGACTGCTCAAAATAATCTGTTGTTCTTCTTTTAGACCATCTTCTTTAACTGTTCCTTTTATATTCTACTTGCTCTTTTTCTTCTTCTTTTTTACTAGAGCTTGTTTCAGATGAAGATTCTGCTTCATTATTTGATGTTTGACCGCAACCAACAATAGCCAATCCAAAAATAGAGAGCGTTGTTGCTAATAGAAGTTTTTTCATAGTAAGCCATCTCCTTTTGTGTATTTAAATGTGTATTCGTTCTATAATGATTTGCATTAAGACTTCCTATTCTTATGAGATAAGTTTACTTATTTTTATAAAGATAAGCAAGAGTTAGGAGAAGATAGAGTTGAACTATATAATTGTTATTATTTTGCTGATGTTAGGAATCGTATTTTTAGGAGCTGGACTAATTAAATGCAACCCAAAATCGACTAGTAAAGACTTTGAACGATTCGGTTTTTCAAAGTGGTTCAAATACGTATCTGGAATCTTAGAAATGGTTTCAGGTATCCTTGTTCTATATGGAATTTTCCAACCGATAGCAGCAGTGTTGGGTGCAGGGTTAATCGTTGTCACAATGGCAGGTGCTATTTATAGCCAATTAAAAGTAGGAGACTCTTTCAAAGAAATCTTATTTCCAGGTAGCATATTAGGATTCAGTCTCTTTGTTTTAATCTTAAATTTGTATTATCTAGCAGCTCTTTAAAAGGAATACAAGACAGAAAATAGTCTTGTGCTTTTAAATGCTGGTTAGTGTGAGTCGTTTTATCGTTTAACTGTTCATTTTTTTAGCTCTTTAACAATTTTAGTACTTTTACGATTATGACGGGTACTTCTAGTAGTAATTCTAATTTTCAACATATTCTTTTCTTCTCGTAGGTGATACACTCTTCATATCAAACTCACGAGATAATCAACTAAGTTTCAATGAAAAGTTCAGCTTAACTCATTATTTGTATCCATCACTTTATAGACACGAACTAATTCAATTCATTTGATTAGAAAGTAGCATCTTGAAACCTGTTTTTTCTCATTTGTGGTATGATAAGAAATGAAAAAGCAACGTAAAATAGTTAGTCGGGAGCGAATATGATGAACAAAGTCTATCCAGATGATAGTTTAGCGTTACATACTGATTTGTATCAAATCAATATGATGCAGACCTATTGGGAACAAGGAAAAGCAGATAATAATGCGATATTCGAATGTTACTTTAGAAGCAACCCTTTTGAAAGCGGCTATGCCGTTTTTGCAGGTCTAGAAAGAATCATTTCTTATATCCAACAGTTAACTTTTTCAGAATCGGATATCCAGTATCTAAGAGAAGTGGGACACTATCCTGAAGGGTTCTTAACGTATTTAGAAAACTTCAAGTTTAGAGGAACCATTCGATCAATGATTGAAGGAGAAGTTGTTTTTGCTAATGAGCCAATCATTCAAGTAGAAGGACCTTTACTGGATTGTCAATTTGTTGAGACAGCTATTTTAAATATCGTAAATTACCAAACACTGATTGCAACCAAAGCATCTTTATTAAAGTCAGTCGTTGGAAATGAACTGGTATTAGAGTTTGGCTCTAGAAGAGCACAAGAAATGGATGCTGCTATTTGGGGAACGAGAGCGGCTTATATTGGTGGATGTGATGCTACAAGTAATGTTCGTGCTGCAAAGATATTTAATATTCCAGCAAGTGGCACACATGCTCATTCGCTTATTCAAGTTTACCGAGATGATTATAAAGCCTTTAAGGCCTATGCTATGACTCACAAAGATTGTGTTTTTCTAGTAGATACTTACGATACACTAAAATCAGGTGTCCCAAATGCTATCAAAGTTGCTAAAGAAATGGGCGATAAAATTAATTTCTTAGGTGTTCGTTTAGATAGTGGAGATATGGCTTACATTTCGAAAAAAGTACGTCAGCAATTAGATGACGCAGGATTTCCACAAGCTAAAATTTACGCTTCTAATGATTTAGATGAGAAAACAATTTTAAACTTAAAAATGCAAGGAGCTAAGATTGATGTTTGGGGAGTAGGTACCAAATTGATCACTGCTTATGATCAACCTGCTCTAGGTGCCGTTTATAAACTGGTTTCCATTGAAGATGAGAATGGTAAAATGGTGGACACGATGAAACTTTCAAGCAACGTTGAGAAAGTATCCACACCAGGTAAAAAACAAGTATGGCGCATTACAAGCAATGAGGATGGAAAATCTGAAGGAGATTACATTACTCTATGGGATGAAAAACCAGATCAGGCTAAGGAATTATTTATGTTTCATCCGGTTCATACGTATATTAATAAAACGGTCACCAATTTTACTGCCAGACCTCTATTAGTAGATATCTTTGTAAAGGGTGAATTAATCTATGATATCCCAACACTTGGAGGGATTAAAGAATACGCGGTGGCAAGTTTAAATTCACTATGGGAAGAATACAAACGCAATTTAAATCCAGAGCCTTATCCAGTTGACTTGTCTCAAACAGCTTATGATCATAAAATGAGATCAATTGCAGATATAAAAAAACACCTAACGGAATAAACGCATCAAATGATGGCGACAAAAAAAGTCCTTTTTAAAAGGACTTTTTTTGTCGCCATCATTTGAAAAAATAGAGACGAAGATTGAACTATGATATACTAAAACAATAGAAATGACTACGAAATGAGAGTGAGAAATAATGGCAAACTTACAAGAAAAAATCATCAAAGAATTACATGTTTCTCCTGAAATAGATGTTTCATTTGAAATTAGACGAAGTATTGATTTTTTAAAAGCCTACATGCTGAAGCACACATTTTTAAAAACGGTCGTATTAGGAATTAGTGGCGGACAAGACTCAACACTCGGCGGGAAATTAAGTCAAATGGCGATGACAGAATTACGTGAAGAAACGGGAGACGCAAGGTATCAATTTATCGCTGTTCGCTTGCCTTACGGAGAGCAATCGGATGAGCAAGATGCCATTGATGCCGTGAAATTCATTGGCGCAGATAAAAGTGTACGCGTCAATATTAAATCAAGCGTTGATACGATGGTTCAAGCTTTAGAACAAACGGATGTCTCCATAAGTGATTTTGTAAAAGGCAATATAAAAGCTCGACAACGGATGATTGCTCAATACGCAGTCGCGGGTATGTATGAAGGCGCAGTGATAGGAACAGATCATGCAGCTGAAGCCGTGACAGGATTTTATACTAAGTTTGGTGACGGAGGATCAGATATTAATCCTTTAGTCCGTTTAAATAAAAGACAAGGAAGAGCGATGTTGAAAGAATTAGGTTCACCAGAACACTTGTATCTTAAAACTCCAATTGCTGACTTAGAAGAGAATAAGCCAGGCTTACCAGACGAAGTAGCTCTTGGGGTCACGTATGAAGAGATTGACGATTACCTAGAAGGAAAAAGGATCGACGGTGAAGCTGCGAAAAAAATAGAATCATGGTACCTGAAAACGCAGCATAAACGTCATTTGCCGATTACCCCTTTTGATGATTTTTGGAAATAAATAAATTTTTTTTAGATAGATAGGGGGAACGTCGTGAAAATAGATCGAATTACAATAGTTGTTCCTTGTTTTAATGAAGAAGCGGCTCTACCCCTTTTTTATGAAGAGTTAGAGAATACTCGGAAAAACCTTACTCAAGCGGACATAGAATACATTTTTATTGATGATGGTTCTCAGGACCAAACCTTAAACGTGATAAAAAAATTAGCAAATAAAGATCAAGAACGAGTACGCTACTTATCTTTTTCTAGAAACTTCGGCAAAGAAGCCGCTTTGTATGCAGGATTGCAGCATGCAACGGGTGACTACATTGCAGTGATGGATGCAGATTTACAAGATCCGCCAGAATTGTTGCCTGAGATGTTGTCTATGTTGAGAGAAAAAACCTATGATTGTATAGGAACGAGACGGGTTACACGAGATGGCGAACCACCTGTTCGTTCTTTTTTTTCAAAACAGTTTTATAAATGGATGAATCGTATATCAGATACTGAATTTATAGATGGATCGAGAGATTATCGACTCATGACAAAACGGATGGTTGAAGCGGTTCTTTCAGTTAGCGAAGTCAATCGTTTTTCAAAAGGCATCTTTAGTTGGGTAGGTTTTGATACGTATTATCTGTCTTACAACAATAAAGAACGCATAGCTGGAGAAACATCGTGGTCTTTTTGGGGACTATTTAATTATTCATTAGATGCCATCATCAATTTTTCTGATCTGCCTTTAACCTTTGCTTCTTTTGTAGGACTCTTATCTTTTTTTATTTCCATTCTTTTTTTGATTTTTATTGTTATACGAGCTTTAATTTTTGGAGATCCAACAGCAGGTTGGCCATCACTCGTTACGATTACATTAGCTATTGGAGGTCTTCAACTATTCTGTCTAGGAATAGTTGGCAAGTATTTGGGTAAGACCTATTTAGAAACAAAAAAACGACCATTGTATATAGTCAAAGAAACCAATCAAGTAAACAAAGAAGATAAGGAATAGAAATTTTTTTATGAAAAGAGGAGGTTAGGAAAGAATGGAAAAACGTTCTCGCTGGCAAAAGAAACAAAAAAAACCGTCTTCCTTACATTCCAATCCATTTAAACAAATAGTGAAAGAATTAAGTAAAATAATAGTCAGTGGATTCTTAGTGGCGGTTATTTCTAACTTTTTGTTGCAGTTTTTTCAAAACCAATTTAGTTTTGAAATAGCTTGGTTGTTTATGACTGAGTGGCATACAGAACTATTTCTTCTTAGTACAGGAGTATTGATGATACTGTATATCTGGTTTACCTCTTTAATTGGGAATCGGTACATTGGATCACTCCTAATGTTATTGATTTCGATTGTATTAGGTATTACAACACAACAAAAAATGGCTTTACGTGAGGAACCAATGTATCCTTCTGACTTTTCAATGATTACGAATTTGTCTTTTCTATTGAAAATGATGAATAACAAGATGATTTTACTGCTTATACTGATTTTCTTCATTGTTTTTGTCGGTGTGTATTGGTTTATAAGACGAGCCTACAAAGTTAAACAGAAAAGGTTTCATCAAAATGTAAAAGAAGTTAGGAGACTAAGAATTGGGTTGTTTGCTTTATCAAGTTTGTCTTTGATCTATATTTATTCATTTAATACTCCGGGTAACTTAGTCAAAGCGGCTTATAATGATCATGCCTATTGGATTCCGTATAGTCAGGAAATGAATTATTACAACAACGGCTTTGTTGGAGGATTTTTGTATAATCTAAATGTAACACCAATGGAAAAACCTGAAAATTATTCAACAGAAACAATGAACCAGTTGCTGTTAAAGTATGAAGAGAAAGCAAAAGAAATAAACGAAACACGAATAAGTTCGTTAGAAGATATAAATGTCATCTATGTGATGAGCGAAAGTTTTTCAGATCCAACGAAGTTAAAAGGAGTAGAAGTTTTAAAAGACCCTATGCCAATTCTTAGACAACGAATGGCAAAACATAAGAGTGGAGAAACATTATCAGAAGGGTACGGTGGCGGGACAGCTAACATAGAATTTGAAGCCTTAACGGGTTTATCTATGGAGCCTTTTGCATCTAATTTAAGCACGCCATATACCCAAATCCCTTCTCTAATGAGTCATTTTCCATCAGCCGTTTCTTATTTTAACGATGCTGGTTATTCTACCACGGCTATTCATCCTTACAATACGTCGATGTACAAACGGAAACAGGTTTACCAAGAGTTAGGCTTTGATCGTTTTCTAGATGAAAAAACGATGACTTATAATGACTCACTGGGAGATAGCCCTTATATCTCAGATGCTTCTGCTTATAAGGAAATCCTTAAACAGCTTGAAGAAACGAAAGAAACAGATTTTGTTCATTTAGTTACGATGCAAAATCATATGCCCTATACAGATTTTTATCCGGAAACAACCTTTACTGCTGAAGGAACAGCAGATGACTTTGAAGCAGCCAATTATTTCCAAGGGTTAGCTTACAGTGATGACTCACTCAATCAATTTCTAACAACTTTAACGAAGCAAGAAGAAAAAAGCATTGTCGTTTTTTGGGGAGACCATCTCCCAGGATTTTATGGGGAAGGTGTTGTAGAGGCTAACGGGAAATTAGCGATGCACCAAACACCCTTGTTAATTTTTTCAACTGAAAAAGAAGAACAAGAATCTCTAGGAACGATTAGTCCCATCTACTTTATGAATCATATATTAGATTTAGCGGATAGCTCAGTATCACCATATTATGCTTTTTTGACGACGCTTGAAGCTAAGTTGCCTGCTTTCGAAAAAGGGATGTACATTGAAGCAGGAAAGCAAGAATCTAAGTTAACACGTGAAGAATTATCTCCAGAAACCCAACAACTTCTTGAAGAGTATGATTTGCTACAATATGATATAACAATCGGCAATAACCAAAGCCAAACAGCGCATTTTTTTCAAGTAAATAAAGAGTATTGACATATGGTATAGACCATTTATAATGAGAAGTGAATAAGAAAAGGAGAGAATTGCATGAAAACGACTGTATTGATAAACGCAACGATTTATACCGGTAAAGAAGAAATTAAATCTGGGTTCATACGCTACGGTAAGACAATTTTAGCCGTTGGTGAAATGAAAGACTTTGAAGAAAAAGAAGAAGATACGATTAGCGACGTCTCAGGCAAAATAATTGTTCCTGGTTTCATTGATGTGCATAGTCATGGTGGCTACAGTTGGGATAGTATGGATGGCAATTCAGAAGAAATCAATCAAATGGTTCATAAAATGCAAAAAGAAGGGATTACCTCTTACTTCGCTACCACAATGACCCAATCCTATGAAAATATTGATAAAGCAATGGTAGCTATTAAAAAAGCTGCTGAAACAAATCCCATTATTCAAGGAATCCATCTTGAAGGACCTTTCGTATCTGTTGTATTTAAAGGTGCACAACCAGAAGAATACATTAAAACTCCAGATGCAGAAGTGATGCGTAAATGGAATGACCTAAGTGGTGGAATGATTCGATTAGTGACGTATGCACCAGAAACAAGTGATGCAACAGCATTTGAAAAATATTGTGTGGATAACAACATTGTGTTATCAGTTGGTCATAGTAACGCGACTCGTGCACAATTAATGGATTCTAAAGCTTCTCATATCACTCATTTATATAATGCTCAAAGAGGATTACATCACCGTGAACCGGGAGTTACTGGGCATGCCTTTTTAGAAAAATTGTATTCTGAAATGATTGTTGACGGCTACCATATTGCACCAGACATGGTTAATATCGCCTATCAAATTCTTGGGGCAGACCATATTGAGTTGATTACAGATTCTATGCGCGCTAAAGGCATGCCAGATGGTGAAAGTGAATTAGGTGGTCAAAAAGTTTTTGTTGAAGACAAACAAGCTCGACTAGCAGATGGAACATTAGCTGGAAGTGTCTTAGAATTCCAAGACGCATTTAAAAACATGATGGCATTCACTGGTTGTGGAATTGCAGATGCGGTTATAATGAGCTCTGTTAACCAAGCAAAAGAATTTGGATTAACCCAAAAAGGTACACTTGAGATAGGAAAAGACGCAGATATGGTTCTTTTTAGTCGAGATTTAGATCTTGAAGAAACAATTAGTTTCGGTGAAATGGTTAAATAAAAATTAGGAAAAGGTGGTCAAACAAATGGAAACAATTATTGTGAAAGATAACATTGAGGGTGGCAAAAAAGCTTTTGAGTTAATTAAAGAAGGAATGGAAAATGACGCTAAAGTTTTAGGCTTAGCGACTGGAAGTACACCAATAGCTTTATACAAAGAAATGACAGAAAGTGACTTAGACTTTACAGATATGACAGCTATTAATTTAGATGAATATTTTGGATTAGCTGCAGATAATGATCAAAGTTACCATTATTTCATGCATGAGCAACTTTTCTCAAAAAAACCATTTAGAAAAACGTTCGTTCCTGATGGTTTAGCAGATGAAACTACTGAACCAGCTCGTTACGATAAAATTATCGATGAGCACCCGATTGATATTCAAATTTTAGGAATCGGAACAAATGGACATATTGGTTTTAATGAACCTGGAACACCATTTGATTCAACAACTCGTAAAGTATCCTTAACCGAATCAACAATCGAATCGAACAAACGTAACTTTGAAACAGCAGAAGAAGTGCCTCGTTTTGCGTACTCAATGGGCATTAAAAGTATTCTATCTGCTAAAAAAATCATTTTGTTAGCATTTGGTGAAGAAAAAGCAGAAGCCATCAAAAATACACTTAACGGTCCAGTTACAACGGATGTACCCGCAAGTGCGTTGCAAGAACATCCAAACGTTGTAGTCATACTAGATGAGGCAGCAGCTAAGTTAATCTAATACCAGGAGGAAGACAATGGGGAAGGAAACACCAATTTACATTCAAATTCACAATCAATTGCGCAAAGATATTGAAGAAGGTGTCTGGAAAATTGGCGAACGGATTCCTTCTGAAAGAGATCTTGCTCTTCAATTTAACGTTAGTCGCATGACACTAAGACAGGCAGTTCAAACATTAGTAGATGAAGGCATTTTAGAACGAAAAGTAGGTTCTGGAACGTATGTATCTAGTAAAAAAGTTCAAGAAATGATGGTTGGAGTAGCTAGTTTCACAGATACTATGTTGTCACAAGGCAAAACCCCAACCAGCAAAACCATTTCATACCATGTTAAACCAGCTAGCTTAAGTGAAGCTGAGAAATTAGCGCTACCTGAAGAAACACTTGTTTTACGCATGGAAAGAATTCGATATGCAGATGATGTTCCTATTTGTTTTGAAGTAGCGACCATTCCATATGATTTGATAGGCAATTTAAGCAAAATCGATATCACTCGCTCCCTTTATAAAGCATTAGAAAATGAAAAGGGATTACATGTAGGCCACGCTGAGCAAACCATTTCTGCTATGCCTGCTTCAGAAAAGATTGCTGATTACCTAGCTATCAAACGCGGCGATGCTATTTTAAGGTTAAAACAAATTAGTTATTCTACTGCAGGAAAACCATTTGAGTATGTAAGAACACAATACTCAGGCGAACGTTTTGAATTCTATCTTGAAAAAAAACAATAATTTTTTTAAAAAAAGAAAGCCAGTCAACAGAAAATGTTGGCTGGCTTTCTTTTAATAGACATCATCTAATTATTGGATGTGATTGGTACTTGGCACTAAATGATCAGAA
>JAVWJE010000009.1:0-14262 GCA_036639135.1 Carnobacterium sp.
ATGAAAGATGTTCGTCAAGCAATTAGAGAAGACAATTTATTAGAGTATAGAGAAAACTTTTTTGAAGAATATGGTTACAATAAACCAAACGCAAAAAATTTCTAAAACTTAATGAAAAAATAAGTGGTACTAATGAATAAGTTTTGGTACAGTTAATATTGAGCGAATGTTTGAAAATAAAGAATGGAGTGAAGTAATGGAATTTCTTATTAGTATCTTACCTTTTGCTGCAATTATGGGCTTAATGTATTTTATGATGATCAGACCACAAAAAAAGGCAGCGGATAAAACAAAAAATATGTTGTCTTCAATGAAAAAGGGTGACGGTGTTGTTACGATTGGTGGTTTACATGGAGTAATTGATGAAATCAATGAAACAGATAAAACAGTAGTCATAAATTGTGAAGGAATCTTTTTGACTTTTGAAAGACGTGCAATTGCTCGTATAAAAGATTTAGCAGCAGCTTCAACAATCGAAACTTTTGAAGCAGAACCAGAAGATAATGACTTAAATAGATAAAATTTTATGATTGAAAAACAAAAGAAAAGATTTTAATCTTTTCTTTTGTTTTTTCTCTTAATTTACGACTAAATTAAAAATGACATATAATTATTTTATTAGGAATAGGGGTGTTTAAATTGAATGAGCATTCATTTTCTTTATTTAAAAAAATTGAGCCATGGCTAAATTTAAAAGCAACAGAATTCCATTTGTTAGGATACAACCAAATATCTCAAGAAGATTTGTGGCGATACTTGATTTTATTTTCTTGGAAAAGAACTATTCCAACTCATTACTACCAACAGATTCAACATATCATGCGTTTAACACCGAATGATTATTTAGACTTCGCATCGGTTGAAGTTTTAGTTTCACCGATAAGTTCATTAGAAGACATGGATATAAACGATTTACTATAAATGGGCACAATAAATAGAAGAAAAAACACCTCAAAAGTTAGAGACATCTAATTTTTGAGGTGTTTTTTTAGAAATGAATTAAAAAAGAGATATCTTATTGCCTTAGATAATCACTTCTTGTGAAATGAATATCATATAGTCAATTAAATTATTTAATGAAGTTTGTTAATAAAAATTAATGTTATTCACAAAGGAAAGCGCTTTAAAAGGAGGTTTATATCTACTTTTTAAATAAATTAATAAAATGAATGAAAAAGCTTTACATTTTATAATGAATCAATTATGATTGGGTTGTGAATAAGTTAACAATAAAAATATGGAGGAATACAAAATGACTTCTACAAAATTAGATAATAAAGTAAAAAAAGAAACAGTTGAATTAGCAGATAAAAAATCACCTATCGAAGTGGCCATTAATGAAATGACAATTAAAGGTAAAAAAGCCTTAGCAACACTAGAAACGATGAATCAAGAACAAATCGATCATATCTGTCATCAGATGGCAATAGCTGGACTAAATGAACACATGCTTTTAGCTAAAATGGCAGTTGATGAAACTGGTAGAGGAATTTATGAAGACAAGTGTATTAAAAATATGTTTGCTACAGAATCTATTTGGAATACAATTAAACATGACAAAACTGCAGGTATCATAAGTGACGATGAGCAAAGCCAATTAATTGAAATTGCCACTCCTGTTGGAATCGTTTGTGGCGTAACTCCTGTAACTAATCCAACTTCAACAACTCTATTTAAAGCATTGATTTCTATCAAAACACGTAACCCAATTATTTTTGCTTTCCACCCAAGTGCTCAAAAATGTTCAGAAGCTGCAGCGCAAATCGTATTGAATGCTGCTGTTAAAGCAGGAGCTCCAGAAAACTGTATCCAATGGATTAAACAACCCTCTCTTGAAGGGACTAACTTATTGATGAATCATTCAGATATCGCTATTGTACTAGCAACTGGTGGATCAGCAATGGTAAAAGCAGCCTATTCAACTGGAAAACCAGCTCTAGGAGTAGGACCAGGAAACGTTCCTAGCTATATTGAAAAATCAGCAAAAATTAAACGTGCTGTCAATGACGTTATTGCTTCAAAATCATTTGATAATGGAATGATATGTGCTTCTGAGCAAGCAGTTATTGTCGATCAAGAAATTTATGATGAAGTAAAAACAGAGTTTATAAAACATCAAGTATATGTTATTAAACCAAATGAATTAAAGAAACTTGAAGATGCAGTAATGAATCCAACTAAAACAGCTGTTAATGCAGCTATCGTAGGAAAATCAGCAGAAGATATCGCTAATCTTGCAGGAATAAAAGTTCCAAAAGGGACTAAAATTATTATTGCTGAATTAGATGGAGTAGGCGAAAACTATCCATTATCACGTGAAAAATTATCTCCCGTATTAGCTATGCTTAAGTCAACTTCAACTGAAGACGGATTCTCGTTAGCTCAACAAATGCTAGAATTAGGTGGTTTAGGTCACTCTGCAGCAATCCATACATTAGATGATGAATTGGCTAAAAAGTATGGAGAACAAATGAAAGCATGTCGTATTTTAGTAAATTCTCCTACAGCACAAGGTGGTATCGGCGATTTGTATAATAACATGATTCCTTCATTAACTCTTGGATGTGGTTCATATGGTAAGAATTCAGTTTCCAAAAACGTATCTACTATTAACTTAATGAATATTAAAACAATTGCAAAACGTAGAAATAATATGCAATGGTTTAAACTGCCATCAAAAATTTATTTTGAGAAATATTCTATTCAATATTTACAAAAAATGGAAAATATCAAAAAAGTATTTTTAGTCTGTGATCCTGGTATGGTTCAATTTGGATATGCAGATAAAGTTATCAATGAATTAAACAAAAGAAAAGATAATGTACAAGTAGAAATATTCTCAGCAGTAGAGCCCAACCCATCAACGAATACAGTTATGATTGGAACAGAAGCTATGATCCAATTTCAACCTGATACTATTATTGCTATCGGTGGAGGTTCAGCAATGGATGCAGCCAAAGCAATGTGGTTATTCTATGAAAAACCTGAAACGGAATTCTTTGGAGCTAAACAAAAATTCTTAGATATTCGTAAAAGAACATACAAAATTCCTACTTTAAATAAAACTCAATTTGTTTGTATCCCAACTACATCAGGAACTGGTGCAGAAGTAACACCTTTTGCAGTTATTACAGATAGTGAAACACATGTGAAATATCCTTTAGCTGACTATGCATTAACACCTGATGTTGCTATCATCGATTCACAATTTGTTATGAGTGTTCCTAAATCTGTTACTGCTGATACGGGTATGGATGTATTGACACATGCTATTGAATCTTATGTATCTGTTATGGCAAGTGACTATACAAAAGGATTAAGCTTACAGTCAATTAAATTAGTTTTCCAAAATTTACGTAATTCATATGAATATGCAAATGAAGAAGCAAGAGAAAAAATGCATAATGCTTCTACTATGGCTGGTATGGCATTCGCAAACGCATTTTTAGGAATAAGCCACTCAATTGCTCATAAAATAGGTGGGGAGTATAATATCGCTCATGGACGCACAAATGCAATCTTGTTGCCTCATGTAATCCGTTATAATGCAAAAGATCCTTCAAAACACGCATTATTCCCTAAATATGAGTTCTTCAAAGCTGACGAAGACTATGCTGAAATTGCTCGTTTTATGGGATTCAAAGGAAATACAACAGAAGAGTTAGTGGAATCATTAATCTTTGAAGTTGATAAACTAGGAAAAGACGTCGGTATTGAGATGAATTTGAAAGCTCAAGGTGTAACAAAAGAAGTATTATATGACACTGTTGATCATATGGCTGAATTGGCATTCTTAGATCAATGTACAACTGCGAATCCAAAACAACCATTGATTAGCGAATTGCGTCAAGTTATTATCAATGCTTACGATGGTGAGTAATAAAAAACAATAGTAATTAGGATTACATTTTAAATGTTTGTGTTATATAAAAAAAAATAATATATAAAAATTGGTACTGTCTTCCTAATTAGAAAAGGAAAGACAGTACTATTTTTTATCACAATAGTCTGCTATGTTTTTAAGAATGAAGGACATATTTTTTTTGAAAAAAATTAGAGTTGACTAACTACTATTTCTAGAATGATTGCTTTTTAAAATTAAAATAGATATAATTAAACTAATAAGTTAGGGTTGCCTAAATATAAAGAAGTTGGTGATACAATTGACACCTAATAAAGAAGATTATTTAAAAATTATTTATGAACTTGGTGGAACAGAAAAAAAAATCAATAATAAAGAAATTGTAAAAAGATTAGGGGTCTCAGCTGCATCCGTTAGTGAAATGATGTCTAAACTACTAAAAGAAGGCTACATTGAAAGATTGCCTTATCAAGGGGTAGAGCTTAATGAAAAAGGCCTACGTAAAGCTAGTACTTTGATAAGGAAACACCGTCTATGGGAAGTGTTTCTTGTAGAACACCTTGGGTATTCTTGGAATGAAGTTCATGCAGAAGCAGAAGTATTGGAACATGTATCCTCAATTGAATTAACAAACAGATTAGAGAATTATTTGAATTTTCCTAAAATATGTCCTCATGGAGGAATGATTCCAGAGAAAAATGGCATTTTAAAAGAACCAGTACTGGAAACGTTAGCTGAAAAAAAAGAAAATGAAACGGTATTAATAAAACGTGTAGCAGATGAAAGAGATTTATTAGATTATCTTGTTTCTATAGGAATAGGAATAAATGATGTATGTACAATTGATTCTATTGGTGCTTACGAAGGATCTATCGTAGTTATAAGAGGGCAAGAGGAGATTGAAATAAGTTTTAAAGCTGCATCAAACATATTTGTTCAAGTGATTTAAAAGGAAAGAATTCGACGTTAAGCCGAATTCTTTTTTGCATTCAACTAATCTTGAATAGGAATGTGCGTTCGCGTATAATTATAAGAAAAGGAGGCGAAGAAAGTGGAAATTGGAGTGGTGCATTTTGATGAACCTATTAAAGATACATCTAGAAAAATTATTCACATTGATATGGATGCTTTCTTTGCTTCTGTCGAGGAGAGAGATCACCCTGAATTAAAAGGTCAACCGATTATTATTGCTAAACATCCTAACTTAACAAAAGGAAAAGGAGTCGTTGCGACAGCAAACTATGTTGCAAGAACATATGGGGTACATTCTGCGATGAGTGCTCAAAAAGCTTATGAATTGTGTCCAAAAGGTGTGTTCATACCTGGAAACTACGAAAAGTATCGAGAAATTTCGGGGAAAATTAGAGAGGTTTTTCTAAACTATACGGATATTATTGAACCTCTATCCCTAGATGAAGCATACCTTGATGTAACAAAAAACAAAAAAGGAATGAAAAGTGCGACTTTTATTGCTCAATCAATTCAAAAAGAAGTATGGGATAGTGTCCACTTAACTTGTTCCGCAGGAGTCTCTTATAATAAATTCATAGCAAAATTAGCATCAGATTTTAAGAAACCAGCAGGAGTTACAGTTATTACACCAGATGAAGCTTTAACTTTTTTAAGAAATCTTCCTATTGAAAAATTTTATGGAGTAGGAAAAAAAACCGTTGAGCGAATGCATGAAGCTGGTATTTTTAAAGGAGAAGATTTATATCAAAAGAATGAGATGGATTTGATTCGTTCTTTTGGAAAGATGGGGTATTCACTTTACCGGAAGGTCAGAGGGATTGACGATTCCCCAGTTAGAATAAGTAGAGAAAGAAAGTCAGTAGGAAAAGAAAATACGTATAATCAAAACTTAGTTACAGAAAACGAAATTATAGCAGAACTACGTCTCTTATCTAATAAAGTACACCAATCTTTAAAAAAAGAACAAAAGCACGGTAAAACGATTGTATTAAAAGTTCGCTACTCTGATTTTGAGACAATTACTAAAAGACACACGTTACCTCATTACATTAAAGATGCTGAAGAAATTTTTTTCCATGCACAAAACATTTGGGATGAGATAGGGCAAATAAAAAACGGAATACGTTTATTAGGTATTACGGTCACAACTCTTGATCCGCTAACATTTGAAAATATTGTTTTGCCTCTTTGGGAAAAATAAAGAAGCCTGTGTGAAGTTTTAAAAATAATTACAAAACCTAAATTGATTTCTTTTTTTTCTAAAGGTATACTGTATTTACTAATACAGTTTTTTTTGTTGTGTTATAATGAAAGGGGATTTAACAATGAAGATATCATGGTATGGACAATCTTTTTTACAAGTTGTTACTAATACAGGATACACAATTTTATTTGACCCATTTATTACAGGAAATCCAAAAAATAATCTTGATCCGAAAACGATTGAAGCGGATGTTATTGTCGTTACTCATGCGCATGAGGATCATATTGGAGATACAGAAGAAATTGCAAAAAGAACAAATGCTTTAATTGTTACGACTGTTGAAATTGCTGATTTTTTTGAAACCAAACATTTAAGAACCCATGGAATGCAAATGGGAGGAAAACACATATTTGAATTTGGAGAAATTAAGATGACTCAAGCTATTCATGGTTCGTCTTATGAAATTGATGGCAAGCTTACGACACTTGGATTAGCAGCGGGCATTATTTTTCATTCAGAAGGCAAAACGATTTATCATGCGGGCGATACTGCGCTATTTTCTGATATGAAGTTAATAGGTCAGTATCGACCTTTAGATGTGGCATTTTTACCGATTGGAGATAACTTCACGATGGGACCAGAAGATGCTGCTCTTGCTGCAGGTTACTTACAAGCTAAAAATGTTGTTCCAATACATTATGATACTTTCCCTTTAATTGAACAAGATCCTATAGCTTTTTGCCGTAAATTGCCTGGGGAACAAGGAAAATTTTTGGAAGTCGGAAAAATCTTAGAAATCTAACGAGTAATTATTTTTGGAGGATAATTTATGACTACTAAACACGAACAGATACTAGCTTTTATTGAAACATTACCTGTTGGAGAGAAAATATCTGTGCGATTGATTGCTAAGAATTTAAAGGTTAGTGAAGGAACAGCTTATAGAGCTATTAAAGAAGCTCAAAATAATGGATTGGTTTCAACTATTCAACGAGTAGGAACGATACGTATTGAACGTAAGATGAAAGAAAGCATTGAAACACTTAGTTATGGAGAAATTGTAAAAATTATTGAAGGCGATATATTCGGTGGAGAAAATGGGTTAAATAATATTTTAACTAAGTTTATCATTGGGGCTATGACTGAAGATGCAATTGTTCGTTATATTACACCTGGTTCTCTAATGATTGTTGGAAATAGAGAAAGCGTACAAAAGTTAGCATTAGAAAGCGGAGCTGCGGTGTTAATCACTGGTGGTTTTGAAACAAGTGAAGAAATTATTGAATTAGCCAATAAATTAGCCTTACCTTTAATGGGAACAAGCTATGATTCGTTTACTGTTGCTACGATGATTAACCGTGCGATGACAGACCAACTAATCAAAAAGGAAATTATTTTAGTAGGAGATATTTATACAAAAATTGAGAGAACGATGTATTTAAATGTAGAAGATACTGTATTAGATTATCGTCGACTAAATGAGAAAAGTGGGCATACAAGATTTCCAGTTGTAGGAAAAAATTTACGTTTAGTAGGGATTATTGCTGCTAAGGATATGATTGGAAAAGCGGATCAACAAAGTATTGATCGAGTCATGACAAAAGATCCTACAGTAGTGAAAACACACATGAGTGTGGCTAGTGTCGGACACCTTATGATCTGGGATGAACTTGAAGTTATGCCAGTAGTTGAAGATAATTTAACGTTAATGGGGATTATTTCAAGACAAGATGTTATGAAGGCTATGCAGTCTGCGCAACGCCAACCACAAGTTGGAGATACTATTTCTGACCAAATTCAAGAACAAATTGAATTAAGTAACGAAAACCATGAAAATATTGAAAACTCTATCCCATCATATAAGTTTAGTGTATCTCCACAGATGACAGATTCAGTTGGGACCATTTCTTTTGGTGTTTTGAGTGAGATAATTACTAGTTGTGCAAAGCGTTCTTTATTGCTTTACCAAAAGAGAGATGCTTTGATTGAACAAATGGATTTACATTATTTTAAAATGATTCAACTGGAAAGCACATTAGAAATTAGACCCAAAGTTTTCGAAATTGGAAGACGCTCTTCAAAGTTTGATATTGAAGTATACGTTGAAAATGTGTTAGTTGCTAAGGCTATCGTTATTTGTCAAATGATGCAAAGAAATTAGAAAGGAGTTAATCTTAATGTCATTATTACCATATAAAGAAATAATAAAAGCAATAAAAGCATACAATACGATTATTGTACATCGTCATGTAAGCCCGGATCCTGATGCTCTAGGTTCACAAGGTGGACTTGTTGAAATACTTCGTGAAAGTTTTCCGGAGAAAAAAATTTTTAAAGCAGGAGGTCCAGTGGGAGATTTGGATTTCCTGACAACGATGGATGAAGTTTCGGATGAAGAATACAAAGATGCATTGGTTATTGTGACGGATACGGCCAACACCCCAAGAATTAGCGATGAGAGGCATAATCTCGGTTCAATGTTGATTAAAATAGATCATCATCCTAATGATGATGCTTATGGCGATTTACAGCTAGTAAATATTGATGCTAGTAGTTGTAGTGAGATAATAGCCGACTTTTATTTAGCAAACCAAAATGATTTAATATTACCTAAAGAAGCTGCTCGATTATTATATGCAGGAATCGTTGGAGATACAGGACGTTTTTTATATCCTTCAACTACACCCCACACAATGAGGATAGCAGCTAAACTAATGGAAAATGATTTTGTTCCTAATGAAGTTAATAATCAAATGAATGTTATCTCTCCAAAAGTAGCAAAACTAACGGGATATATCCTACAAAATCTTACTATTTCTGAAGTTGGTGTAGCAAAAGTTTTATTAACTCAAGAGACATTAAAAAAATTCGATTTAATTGATACAGAAACATCTTCCATTGTATCTATTCCTGGAACAGTTGATGGAGTTTTAACTTGGGGAATTTTTGTTGAACAACAAGAAGGACATTTTAGATGTCGCTTGAGATCAAAAGGACCAGTCATCAATGAAGTGGCTAAAAATCACCATGGTGGAGGCCATCCTTTGGCTAGTGGAGCAAACGCAAAAAACTTAGAAGAAATAGACCAAATTATAAAAGAGTTAACAGAGCTAGCTAGCAAATGGCAACATGAATAAAGATTAAACTTTATGAATTTAAGCCCTATTTTGTTTTGTAGCAGTCGAAAAAAATAAAAAAGCCGCAGAATCACTCTCATAAAGAGAAAGATTCTACGGCTTTTAAAAAAATTTAAGTTAGTACTTGATCCGCTTTTAATGAACAGTATCAGAGTTTGAATGATTGTTAGAAGGACTGTTTTTTAGAATATCGATTATCTCGATTGTGCTGTTACCCGATTTAATCACGGTAAAAGAATAACCGCCTTCTACAAGAGTTTCTCCTTCAGCGATATCATATTTTTGATTTAACATCCAACCACCTAAAGTATCAACATTTTCCTCTTCAATAGATAGACCAAAAAGTTCATTAATTTCATCAACAAGCATTCTTGCGCTAACGCGATAATGGTTATCGCCCACTTTTTTTATTTCAGGTTCTTCAACACTTTCATAATCGTCGCTGATATCACCCACTATTTCTTCTACAATATCTTCCATAGAAAGCATTCCGCTAGTTCCACCATATTCATCGACTAAAATAGCAATTTGGTTTCGTTCTTTTTGCATTTTAACCAATAATTCTTTAATAGGAACTGTTTCAATTACGCGAATGACTGGACGAATATAGTGAGAAAAATCAAATGTATCTGGTGTATTATCTTCAACTGCACTAACATAAGCTGCGAATATTTCTTTCGTATTTAATATCCCAACGACAATATCTTTATCACCATCTTGAATCACAGGATAACGAGTATAGCGCTCTATACTAACCAATTGACTAATTTCTTTTAAAGACATGTCTGTTGAAACAGTAATCATTTCAGTTCTTGGTACCATGATTTCACGACTCATCCGATCATCAAAAGCAAAAACATTTTCAACAAACTGATATTCATCTCTATTTATTTCTCCACTCTTTAGACTCTCGCCCATAATAATACGAAGTTCTTCTTCAGAAACGCCTTCGCCAAACTCATTTTTACTAGGAACACCAACCGCTTGAGAAATTTTATTTGCTACTGTATTTAAAACAAAAACGATAGGATACATTAGTTTGAACCAAAATTGTAATGGTCTAGCAATAATTAAGCCAATCTTTTCAGTATTGTTTATCGCTATATTCTTTGGAACAAGTTCTCCGATAATGACTTGAAGAAAAGTTAATACAGTAAATGACAGGATAATAGAGGCTAACTTTGAAACGGAAGCTGGCAATTGGAAATTTTTAAATAAGGTATCAAACAAACGGCCAAAAGTTGGGCTACCTAACCAACCAATAGCTAAAGAAGTAACAGTGACCCCTAATTGAGTAGCAGATAGGTAAGTATCTAGTTTTTGAGTCATATTTTTAAGCAACTGTGCTTTTTGATTTCCGTCTTCAATAAGGAAATCTAATCTTGATGGACGTACACGAACTAATACGAATTCTGACATTACGAATAAAGCTGCAATTAATAAAATGAAAAAGAACAAAATCATACCAGTAGTTATTGACAAATGGATGCTCACGTTAGGATAACGTAAGCTTCACCTCCTTGTTAATTTGTAACTCTAATTTAACGAACTTTATTCTGTATGCGATACTGATTGAAGTAAGCCTTTTAGGATGAAAAAAACCTTAAAATAAATAAGGATCAATAGTAAGATATCGTTTAGAAACATTTCTTTTTGATCATCTAATTATTATTTCTTGTTTTTTCTCCCCAAGTTCCTCGCCTCACTTTAATTTATTAAGTTTATACTTATGATTGGTTTTAATGATTCATTGGAAATAATGTATTTAATACTTAAAAAAGTCTTACAAGTTTACTTTACCTTAATATGATAGAATGTTAAAGTAAAAAATATGTTTATCTTCTATTTCGTGAAAAAAAAGAGAAAATTAGGGAATAACTTAGTTGTCTCCTACTTAAGAAGGATTTAAAAGCTCGAAAGCATTTGGTATACTTCAACTATAAAAAATGGAAGAAACATCAAATAGTAAAAATAAAGGATGTTTAAAAAATGAATTTAAAAGACTTTTTCAAAAAAATATTAGTGCATTTAACTGTAGTCTGGCAAAAGTTAAAACCTTATTTAGTAAGATTTCAACTATTTTTCAAACGAATTTGGAAAAAATTTCATGCAACTAAAATTATGATACTTGTTTTTTTAATGGTGTCTTTATTTAGTAGTGGGTACTTATTGTATTTAGCTAAAACATCAAACGTTTCAACATTAAAGGCCGGTCTTGAACAAACAACAACGGTGTATGATATTGATGGTGATGAAGCTGGAACACTTTACTCTCACAAAGGGTCATTTATATCACTGGATAACATTTCGCCTTCAATTCAAGCAACGGTAATATCGACTGAAGATAAACGGTTTTATGATCATAAAGGTTTTGATGTTATTGGTATTGCTCGTTCAGCAGTAGGTTTTGTGTTGAATGGGGGTAGGATAAGCGGTGGTGGAAGTACTATTAGTCAACAACTAGCCAAAAATGCTTATTTAACGCTAGATCAAACATTAATACGAAAATTAAAAGAATTGTTTTTAGCAATCGAAATTGAAAAACAGTATACAAAAAATGAAATATTAGAAATGTATTTAAACAATGCTTATTTTGGTAATGGTGTTTGGGGAGTGGAAGATGCTTCGCATAAATATTTTGGGAAAGATGCCAGTGACGTTTCTCTGACAGAAGCTGCAACAATAGCTGGGATGCTAAAAGCTCCAACTACCTATAACCCACGGGATAATATGGAAAATGCACTTTCAAGACGCAATACTGTCTTAGACCTATTGATAAAAAATGAAGGAGTTTCACAAGAAATAGGTGAAGCAGCTAAAAATGAATCCTTGCAATTAGAGGATAACTACCAACAAACAAAAGGCTATCAATACCCTTACTATTTTGATGCGGTTATTGAAGAGGCGATAAATAAATATGGACTAAATGAAGAAGAACTATTAAACAAAGGCTATAAAATATTCACTTCATTGGATCAAAACTATCAATCAAGAATGGATAGAACATATGAAAACGATTGGCTGTTTTCTAATGCTTCAGATGGGACTTTGTTGCAAAGTGGATCGGTTGCGATGGATCCTAAAACTGGCGGTGTATCTGCTGTTGTTGGTGGAAGAGGCGAACATACTTTTAGAGGTTTTAACCGTGCAACTCAAATTAAACGACAACCGGGTTCAATTATGAAACCATTAGCTGTCTATACTCCTGCTTTAGAATCTGGTTATGAAATCGATTCTATCTTGAAAGATGAAAAAAAATCTTATGGATCAGATGATTATACACCAGAGAATTACGATTATAACTATTCAGGCGAAGTTCCAATGTATCAAGCTTTGGCTCAAAGTTTGAATGCACCTGCAGTTTGGCTTCTAGACCAAATAGGTTTGGAAAAAGGAATAAAAAAAGTTGAAAAATTCGGTATACCTGTTCAAGAAAAAGACAAATATCTTGGATTAGCTCTTGGAGGTACAACAGGTGGGGTATCCCCACTTCAGATGGCTAGTGCTTACACTGTTTTTTCAAATGCAGGATTGCGTAGCGAAGGATTCTTCATTACAAAGATTGTTGACGCTACTGGAGCAATTATTGTCGATAATACAGAGCACAAAACTAAAAAAGTAACATCACCGGAAATAGCAGAAAAAATGACAAGTATGCTCTTGGGTGTATTTACAAATGGGACAGCTAGTAGCAATTCTCCTAGCGGCTATAAGATTGCGGGTAAAACAGGCAGTACGGAAGTATCTTTCAATGAATCTGGAGGTACAACAGACCAGTGGACAGTAGGTTATACTCCCGATATAGTTGTTGCTACATGGATTGGTTTTGATGAAACAGATGAAAATCATTATATGGAGACAGGAAGTTCAACAGGAGTGGGCCCTTTATTTAAATTACAAATGGAAAATATCTTACCTAAGACGCCACAAACCGCTTTTGGTACGACAAGTGCAGAAAAAATTGTTGGTTCACAAGCAGAAAATAATTCCTCACAGTGGCAAGAAGATTTTCAAAAAAATGTTAATCAGTGGGGAGAGCAATTTAAAAAAGGGTTAGATCAATTAAAGGATAAAACAGGTTCTCTAATAGAACGCTTTAAAAATCCAATTTCCCATTGATAAACGAGTTTATTGGAAAAAAATACTAAGTAATGGTATAGTATAACGGTCAAGAAAATAAGATCAGGAGAGTGATTTGGATTATGAACAACATTTATGATACAGCAAACAAACTTGAACAGGAATTAAGAGAAACAGAAGCTTATTCAGATTTGAAATCAGCATTTTCAACTGTAAAAGAAGATTCAGAAGCAAATGAAGTTTTTCAACAATTTCAAGAAATACAAATGAAATTACAACAAAAACAAATGTCTGGTGAAGAAATATTAGAAGAAGAAATCAAAGAAGCTCAAGAAATGGCTTTAAAATCAGGTGAAAATAGTTTAATTAAAGAATTAATGGAAGCTGAACAAAAGTTAAGCACATTAATTGATGATTTAAACCGTATTATCATGAAACCTGTACAAGATATTTACCAAGGTTAATTTTACAAAAAGGAGTTCACTAGATTAATTAAGAGGAGTGAGCTCTTTTTTTGTTCGATTAACGGAACATACGTGCCCGTTAAGAACGTTAATAGTATTGAGAGAAAGGAATGATATCGTGGTTCAATTTATTCATGGTGCTGACTTGCACTTAGATAGTCCTTTTATCGGATTAAAATCAATGCCTGAATTTGTTTGGCAAGCAATTTATCGCTCGACATTTGATGCTCTATCCCAATTAGTAAGTGTAGCCATCGAAAATAATGTTGATTTTGTTTGTCTTGTGGGAGATATTTACGATAGTGATGATCGTAGTGTTAAAGCACAAGCTTTTTTCAGAAATGAAATGCAGCGTTTAAATGATAAGGGGATACCCGTTTATTTATCACATGGAAACCACGATTACATAGGAAACCAAGGATTACACTTGGAGATGCCAGAAAATGTTATTACTTTTGGAGAAAACCCTGAAACACATTGGCAAACAACAAAACAAAATGAAAAAATTGCCAGTTTCATATTATGATAGCCATAGTAATGGGG
>JAVWJE010000009.1:14272-34768 GCA_036639135.1 Carnobacterium sp.
TGCTTTAACAGGATTTAGTTATACAAAACGATGGGTAAAAGAACGTAAAATAATAGATTACCCTAAAAAAAACAATGGAGCTGACTATCAAATTGGAATGCTTCATGGATTTACAGAAGGGTTAAAATCAGAACATGGACATTATGCACCATTTACTTTAAATGAGTTAAAAAGTAAACAATATGATTATTGGGCATTAGGTCATATTCATAAACGACAACAATTGGCTACCCATCCTCCGATTATTTATTCAGGTAATACGCAAGGTAGAAATAGTAAAGAAAGTGGTCCTAAAGGTTGTGAATTAGTTACGCTAACAGATACAAAGGAACAGATTGATTTTTGTCCAACGGCAACTATTTGCTGGGAGAAACTGGAACTATCTATTAAAGGGGTAGAAACTTTAGATGATGTTTATACTTCTATTCAACAAGCCATTCTTTGTAAAAAAAATACGAAATACAATTTATTTGTTTCGATTGATTTAAAAGATACACAAGCGCTATTAGATGCAGTTAGGAAAAAAATCACTCAAGGAGAGCTGCTAGAAGCTCTTCAACAAATTGCCAATGAGGAACATTTCATTTGGGTATATGAGATTGAGTTAGTAACTGAAAAAAAAGACAACGAACAGAATATGCAGCTTTTTTCAGAAGAGTGGCAAAAAGCCGTTTTTGAAATGGAAGAAGAAGCAACGTTTAATGAATTAACAAATTCTTTTTTTGACTACACAGAACTATCAGATCTACTCAGTTCAAGAGATTCCTTATATAGAGATAAGATAATCGAACGTGCAAAAAATCAGGTTAAATCTATGTTAACTATTGAAGGAAGTGATGAAATTGAAAATTAAATCCATAGAAATTTACGGGTTTGGCAAGTGGATCGATAAAAAAATTGAAGGTTTAGAACAAGTTCAATTATTTTATGGTGAAAACGAAGCCGGTAAAACAACTTTAATGGCTTTTATTCATTGTATACTTTTTGGTTTTCCAACAAAACAAAGTTCAGATTTACGTTATGAGCCTAAAACTAGTAGTCAATATGGAGGAAAGCTACTAATTGAGGATAATTTATATGGAGAAGTTAGTGTTGAACGAGTAAAAGGTAAAGCAAATGGAAAAGTAACGGTTACATTACCAAGCGGTGAAATAGGATCAGATAAACTATTAGAAAAGTTAGTTTACGGTATAGATAAGTCGACATATCAGGCCTTATTTTCATTTGACCTTTTTGGGATTCAAAAGATTCAACGAATGAATAAAACCAAATTGAATCGCTATTTTTTAAGTGTGGGAAGTTTAGGAAATGAGCACCTTTTAAAATTAGCAGATAGATTTCAAACGGAAGCAGCTAAGCTTTATAAGCAAACCGGACGAGTTCCTGAAATAAACCAGAAAATGAGAGAAGTTGAAAAGAAAAAACAACAAGTTCGGATAGCAAAAGGGAAAAATGATCAATATACACAACTCTATTCGGAAAAAGAAACGTATGAACAAGAGATAGAAAAAATAAAAGATACACGAAGTAAAAACGAAGTTCAATTAGAACAATTAAGCCGACTAGCTGTTAATTGGAGCCATTTTTCAGAAATAATAGCTATTCAAGAAGAAATAAAGAAAAAGAATATGAAAGAAATGCCACAAGAAGGTTTATTTCAGCTTAACCATCTAAATCAATCTATTGATCAACTCAGAGTAACTATGTTACAAGAACAAGAACGTTCTAAACAAGCAATCGAAAAAAGTCATTTGAAAAAAGACCAATTACTATTTATCGAACGTAAAAATGATATTCAAAGAATTATCTCTTCTATAGATAGTACAAAATCTCTCTTACAAGAAAAAGAATTTCTTGAAAGAGAAGTAAAAAAAGAAAGGGATCAAGTGTTACGCAATAAACTTCAATTAGGTTTAAATATAGGGCAACGAATTCCGCCTCATCAAACAGCAACACAAAAGAAAGAGTATCAAGAGCTGTACCAAGATAGTTTAGAAGTCGAGCGTAAATTACAAGAAGTAATAGAAAAGAAATCTTTTTCTGTTTATCAGCAAAATTCTTTGTCGGAGCAATTAGACAAGATAGAGCCCGAAATATGGGACAATAAACTTTTTCAAGAAACAGAAAAACATTATCAAGATTCAAAAAATCAGGAATATAGATCTTTAGTGAATGAAAATAGTGCTACTAAAGAGAAAAATAAACGTTTGCAAATAAACTTAATTGGAATAATAGGAGCAGTGTTAGGAGTTTTTGGTTTCATAAGTGGTGGATTGATTGGATTTATCGCCGGCTTAGGAGGAATAACAATTGCAGGGATTTCAATTTTTCTTTTTATTAGAATCAAACCTAGAAAAGAACGAACAGAAAAAAAAGATACTTTTAAATATACTTATGCAGATTATATTAAACAAATAGAATTACGTAAGCAATGGCGAGCTCAATTAGCTGAATTCGATCAAGTAATAATGGACTCCAAGCAGATACAAAAAATGGTAGAAAAATATACACAACAGAAAAAAGAAGCAAAAAATACATTAAATCAAATCATAACAAACAATGGTTATCCTGAGAATATGACGATTAAAATTTTAGCGAATCAAGAAGATAGTTTTGATTCTTTACGTGATAGAGTTCAAGCTGTTGAAGAAAAGGAAGAATTATTAGAAAAGATATCTGAACAATTATCGCAATGGAAAAAACAGGTCCAATTTATGGAGCCAATAATATTAGTTGATTGGGAACACTTACCATCGGTCTTATCAGGTATTACTCAATTTTATCAAGATTCCTTAATGGATGAACAGAGTTTTTTAGCGATACAAAAAGAAGAAGATGAACGACAAAAACAAATGAAAAAAATTGTTTATGAGCAAAGAAATTTTGAACAACAAAGATTAGCGTTATTCCAATCGGTTGAAGCAAAAAATGAGGGAGATTTTCGCAAAAAATTTGTTCTTTTTGATGAATGGAAAAGAAAAAAATCACGATTACTGTTATTAGAACAACAAGTTTCAGGAGATCTCCATTTGTTAGAACAGTTCCGAGACCATGAAGATTTACTGGGACAAATCGATAAAATAAAACAATCTATTCAAGTTCATAGGGTAAGCGAAGAACAACTAATAAATAAAAGAATAAAAAAAGAATTAGCATTAAAGGAACTAGAAAAAGGTGGAGAATATTCTGTCTTGTTACAAGAGTATGCCAATCTCAGAACTGAGTTTCAAGAGTTAGTAGATAAATGGAGTACTTATAAAGTAGCAGCTGAACTAATAGAGCGAGCAATGACCCATGCTCGTAAAAATCGTTTTCCAGAAACCATCGAAGATACAACTAATTTTTTTGAGTTATTAACTAAAGGTCAATATATAAAAGTTTTAATAAAAGAAGACAAAATCGAAGTTCAGAGATACGACGGTTCTCTTTTTGATGCTTCAGAACTTTCTCAAGGTACAGCTGAACAGTTATATGTTGCTTTAAGATTTGCTTTTGTTAAAAATGCGACTGATATTGTGAAGTTGCCAATCATGATTGATGATGGGTTTGTAAACTTTGATCAGTCACGTAGAATACAAATGATAGAATTAATTCAATTGATAAGTGAAACAACTCAAGTTCTTTATTTTACTTTTGACCAGCAATCTTTAACTAAATTTAGAAAAGAACAAATAGAAATGTTATAATAGACATAGTTAATATGGAGTGGGGGAGTATGATGGAAAAGAAATTGTTTGAATATAGTGTAGATGAAGCTTTTGAACTATACTTATTAATTAAATCCGCAGATATACGTGTGGCAAAAAATGGTAAAAAATTTATTGCATTCACTTTTCAAGACACAAGCGGACAAATGGACGGGAAGTTTTGGGATGCTTCAGAAGATGAAATTGCCTCATTAACTGCTGGGAAAGTAGTGAGTATTTCTGGTAAAAGAGAGTTGTATCAAGGCAATCCTCAAATAAAAATTTTTAAATTAAGAACGACAAAGGCTGGTGAACCCAATAGTCCAGAATTATTTATTGAACGCGCACCCTTAAAAAAAGAAGCAATGATGGAAGAGCTAAATGAAACACTTTTTGAAATTACAAATGCTAATATGAATAGAATCGTACGCTACTTGTTAAATCACTATCAAAAAGATTTTTTTCAATATCCAGCTGCAAAAAGATTCCATCACGCTTTTGTTGGTGGCTTAGCCTTTCATACTATTTCAATGTTAAGAATAGCTAAAACAATTGTAAATCAATATGAGGAAATTAATAAACCATTGTTATATTCAGGAATCATCCTTCATGATTTAGGAAAAGTTATTGAACTTTCAGGACCTATATCAACAGAATACACATTAGAAGGGAATCTTTTAGGTCACATTGTGATTGTTGATGAGCTAATCACTAAAGCTTGTCAATCCTTGAAAATAGATGATAAAAATGAAGATGTACTTTTATTGAAGCATATGGTCTTGTCTCATCATGGTAAATTAGATTATGGATCGCCTGTACGACCTAAATTAAGAGAAGCAGAAATTCTATTTATGATAGATAACCTAGACGCTACAATCACTATGTTGAATAGTAGTTTAAGTAGAACAGAACCTGGAGAATTTACTGAACGATTATTTGGATTAGATAATCGTGTTTTTTATAAACCTCTAGGTAATGAAAATGAAAAGTTTGAAGAAGAATAGGTTTTGTTGAGTATTACTCAACCACACTATTTTTTAAAAGTAAAGAATCAAAAAAAAGACGCTGTTTTCAATAAGAAAGCAACGTCTTTTTTTATACAAATTAAATGAACTATTATTTAGTACTTTCAGAACTTGCTGCTGGTTTTTCTTTTTCTGATTTTTCAGTGGATGTTTTAGGCTCTTTTTTAAGGTAACTATCCATTGCAGTAGAAAGATCAGTGTCGTTGATGACAACGTTAGCATCTTGCATGATTTTAGAAAGAATAGATTGAACAGTAGCACTGTCTGCTAATTTATCTTGTAACAATTGTTTTTCAATTGTCTTACGTTCTTCTTTTAATGAACCTTTTTTCGATTTTTTATCCAATCTGATGATGTGGTAACCATATTCAGATTTTACAGGTTCAGTAGTTATTTTACCTTCTTCTAATTTGTTAGCAGCTTCTTCAAATTCTGGAACCATTTCTCCAGTTGAAAAAGTGACTTCTCCACCATTTTCAGCAGTATTTGTATCTGTAGAATTTTCTTTTGCAAGAGTAGCAAAATCAGCACCATCATTTAATTCAGTGATTAATTCTTTTGCTTTTGCTTCATCTTCAACAAGAATATGAGAAGCAGTCACTGGAGGAGTATAAGCATCATATGCTGCTTTTATTTCTTTATCCGTAAATTTAGATTGTCCTTTTACAGCTTCTTCAATTAATAAGTTTAAATGTATTGTTTCCTTATATGAAGTATCTGTAAATCCTGAAGATGCAAGAACATTTTTAAAGACGTCCGCTCCGCCATATGATTCTTCTTGTTTTTTATACTCAGCGTTTACTTTTTTGTCTGTGATTGTCTCCCCATATTTCTCTGTTAAAACATCTTTAATAATTAATTGTTGAAGAGTAGAAGAGCCTACATTCGTTTTCATTGCTTCGTAAAGTTCGTCTTGCGAAATTTTCCCAGCAGTAGATGAAGCAACTGTATTGTCTGCACAACCTGCAATAGTTAAACCAGCTAAAATAGTTGCAGTGGTTAAAATAATTTTATTCATTATAAATAGACACATCCATTTCTTTTAATTTAAATCCTTTACATTTCCATTCACAGGTATTAATATACCACAGTCACTTAAATAAAAAAAACAAAATCGGACAATCTTAAATAAAGTCTACTAAAAATCACAAAAAAAACACATCTATGATTAGAACAAAATTGAAAAAAAAAAATCCTGGAAAAAGCAACGACACAATTTTAATTGTGTCGTTGCTTTTTTAGGAATTGCTCGGTCTTTTATTGTACTGGAGAAACTTGCTGACTTAGTCCTTCAACATCGTTAGAAAGCTTTTCAGTTTGTTCTTGAATTCTTCTTATGCGAGGTTCTGTTTGATTGGTAAAGTCTTCGATTGATACGGTTACTTCTTGAGTAAATTCATCTGCTAAAGCTTTACCTTCATTAGAAAGTGTTGAAAAAGCTTCTTTTAATTCAGTCATACTTTTAGTTACATCATCTACCAAAAAAGTGGTATCATCTATATAATCGAGTAAAATATCACGGTTTTCTTCACCTGATCTTGGTGTCTTTAACAACGTATAAATGCCTCCAGCTAAAGAGCCGAATATAAGTCCTTTAAAAAAATCGTTCGCCATAATTATACCTCCATTTTTTCTTTGATTGATGTGACCATCTTATCTAATTCTTCAACAGTATGGTTGTTTGAATTATCACCAAACGTCATACTAAAATCATCCTGTTTCGTATAGCGAGGAATTAAGTGAACATGACTATGGAATACGGATTGATAAGCGACAGAGCCATTATTATTTATAATATTCATTCCTGATATAGTTGAATCAGATTGTTTGATAGCACGCGCAATTTTAGGGATACGCGAGAATACAGTACTGGCTAATTCTTCATCGTACTCAAAAATATCAGTCACGTGTTTTTTTGGAAGAACCAGTGTATGACCGGGTGTTACTTGAGTTAGATCAAGGAATGCAATGATTTCTTCATCCTCATAAATTTTTCTGCTTGGAATTTCATTGTTAACAATTTTGCAAAAAATACACTCTGACACAAGACGACCTCTTTCCCATAGTTTAATTTTACGAGATAATAGATAAATATGAAAGATAATCTAAAAAACATCTTTACTTTCACTTTAAATGTAGCACAAAATTTAAATAAAGTGAAACGCTAACTAAAATAAATTGAGTAAAGCAACTCTTAGTTTCTTATGGTACAATTGAAAATAATTTTAAGAAAAGAAAGGAACGAAAAAAATGAGTCTAAAAGTATCAAATGTTACAGGTGGCTATACTCAAGTTCCTGTGCTAAAAGATGTATCTTTTGAAGTAAATAATGGAGAATTAATAGGATTAATAGGATTGAATGGAGCCGGTAAAAGCACAATAATCAAACACATTATTGGTTTGATGGAACCAGTAAATGGTGAAATTGTACTAGATGGACAAACATTAAAAAAGGATATCACTAGTTACCGCAAAAAAATAGGTTACGTTCCTGAGATGCCGGTTTTATATGAAGAATTAACATTACGTGAACATATTGAAATTACAGCGATGGCTTATGATATCCCCACAGAAACTGCCTTTAAAAGAGCAGAGAAGTTACTGAAGACATTTAGGTTAGAAAACAAATTAGATTGGTTTCCAGCACATTTTTCTAAAGGGATGAAACAAAAGGTTATGATTTTGTGTGCATTCCTAATTGAACCTAGTTTATACATTATTGATGAACCTTTTGTTGGGTTAGATCCATTAGGAATTAACGCACTGCTTGCTTTGATGAATGAAACAAAAAACCAAGGAGCATCTATTTTGATGTCCACTCATATTTTAGCAACAGCAGAAAGAGAATGCGATCGTTTTGTTTTGCTTCATGAAGGAAAAGTACGAGCCGATGGAACCTTGGAAGATTTAAGAAAAACTTTTGGTATGCCCTTTGCAACACTAGATGAGATTTATCTTCAACTGACCAAAGAAGAGGATGAACAATAATGATGAATGACATTTGGAAAAAAAGATCTACCCAACATCAAAAAAAAATGATGCGCTATTTAAAATATATACTAAATGATCATTTTGTTATTGTTTGTTTGTTTCTATTTGGAGCATTAGGGTATGCTTATTCTGAACTACTTAAAAATTTATCTGATGAGTTTCACTATGGACGCATAATAGCGGTTGTTTTTTTGACTGGTTTAATTCTAATTGGAAAATTAGCAACATTTCTCAAAGAAGCTGATATTGTTTTTTTATTGCCAAAAGAAAAAGAATTAAAAGACTACTTAAAATTAGCAAAAAGATATAGCATTATTTTACCAGCAGTTGTGATTACTTTTGGAACAAGCATTATTATGCCTTTATTAGTTGCGACATCCTCATTTAAATTTATAGATATGGTTTTTTTCGTCATTTATTTATTAGCCATGAAAAACTTAGATTTGGAAATACAACATTTATGTATGAAAATTTCTTATTCACACAAAAAAAATAAAATTACATTTCTATTTTTAACTGCAACATTTATTGGAACGGCTTTATTGATTTTTGTCTCACCATTAGTTGGAATTGGGTATGCTTTTTTACTGAATGTTCTATGGCTAAAATATGGTGTGGGATATCGCAGGAATCTTCTTTATCAGTGGCCAATGATGGTTAAGAATGAAACAACTCGTGTTCAACATATCTATCAATTTATAAATTTATTTACTGATGTACCTATCATGAAAAGTACAGTAAGAAGACGTAAGTACCTGGATGTTTTTTTTAATAAAAATAAAAAAGAGCACAAAAAAACATATAGTTACCTATATACTAGAGCGTTTTTAAGAGGAACAGAATATAGTGGTTTATTTATTCGTTTAACACTCATTGCAATGGTCCTAACGTTCTTTGCAGAGCCGTTCTTGCTTCAACTCCTATTAGCTCTACTTTTTTTATATTTGACTGGTTTTCAGCTAATTCCGTTATATTTTCATTTTGATAATATGGTGATGGCGGTCTTATATCCAATTGATAAGCAACAGAAAGTAAAAGCAATAAAAGAAATTTTATTTAAAATACTTTTAATCGAAAGCTTTGGAATACTCATTGTTTCATTAACCGTTTTACCTGCAATCGAAATTTTCATACTATTCGTTATCTTAATCGTTGTTAGCTTTTTATTCAGTTATTTTTATTTACCTGTCAGAATTAAAAAAATGGAAAATGCACAGCTACGTTAAATGTTTATTGATACTTAATAAATAGAATGAGCGATGGAAATTCGTTTGTTTATTAAATTTGATTAGTCAAAAGAGGCATTAAAAATTGAGTCTATTTAAATTATTTGAAAGAGGCGAAGATAATGAAAGTTATTTGGAATAACCAACTTGTTGAAAGAAAAGATGTGAAAATTGATATGGAAGATAGAGGGTATCAATTTGGTGATGGACTCTATGAAGTTATCCGTGTATACAATGGTGTGTTGTTTACTGCAAAGCAGCATATTGAGCGTTTATTTACAGGAGCTAAAAAAATAGATTTAATTTTACCATTTTCAAGTGAAGAATTGACGGGCTTATTAAATGAATTAATCCAGGTAAATAAAATTGAAACAGGCAATATTTATTTACAGGTAACTAGAGGGATTTCAACACCAAGAAATCATGCTTACCCAGAAACTGAATTTACTTCACCTGTTTTCACAGCCTCAACTACAATGGTTCCACGTAATTTAGATATGATGGAAAATGGTATAAAGGTTATCACTGTGCCAGATATGAGATGGTTACATTGTGATATAAAATCGATTAGTCTACTAGGTAATATTATGGCTAAACATGAAGCGCATAAAAAAGGAAAAGATGAAGCCATTTTATACCGCGATAATCATGTTACAGAATGCTCTGCATCAAATATCTCAATTATAAAAAATAATACCATTTATACTCATCCTGATGGAAATCTAATCTTGCCTGGGATAACAAAATCAGTTTTACTTAAAGTTGCTAGAAAATCTGGATTGACTGTTAAGGAACAACCTTTTACCTTAACAGAATTAAAAGAAGCAGACGAAGTATTTGCTTCTAGTACGACAATGGAAGCCATGCCAGTTGTAGAAATCGACAATCAACTAGTTGGTGACGGTAAAATTGGGCCTGTTGTTAATCTATTGCAAAAGCTTTATATAACTGAAATTGAAACAGAGTGTGGTACAATAAATCAATAGAAAAAAATAAAAATGAATGATTTATATGAGACGCAACCTTTCATCACTGAAGGTAGCGTCTTTTAGATGTTTATTAATAAGGAGTAAAGTCATGGAAGAAAAGTTAGAAACAAAGCCAAAAGAAACTAATCAGATTATATCTATCTTAGGTGTTATTATTATGGGGACATTTGTCACTATATTAAATCAAACGTTGATGAGTACTGCTCTCCCTAGCATTATGAAGGAATTTTCAATTACAGCAACTCAAGGTCAATGGTTAACAACTGCTTATATGCTAATTAACGGTATAATGGTGCCTATAACAGCTTATTTAGTAAACAGGTTTACAACAAGGCAACTTTACTTATTTGCTATGGGGACTTTTTCTATTGGAACATTTGTTGCAGCAACCTCTCAAGTATATAGTATGCTTATCGTAGGTCGGATGATTCAAGCAGTTGGGGCTGGGATAGTTTTGCCCCTTCAAATGATTGTTATATTGTATATGTTTCCAATTGAAAAAAGAGGTGCTGCAATGGGCTTGATTGGATTAGCTATGAATTTTGCACCTGCTATCGGGCCAACATTTTCTGGTTGGGTTGTTCAAAATTACCATTGGAATAGAATATTTTATTTTGTTTTACCTTTTTCTTTATTAGATGTAATCGTTGCATTTTTTGTTTTAAAAAACGTAGGCGAAATTGGTCGACCAAAACTAGACTGGCTTAGTGTTGTGTATTCAACTATAGGGTTTGGAGGTTTACTTTTCGGTTTTAGTAATGCCTCATCACATCCATTCTTAAGTGTAAACGTTGCTTTAGCAATCTTTGTAGGTATAATTTCTGTTATTCTACTGGTGAAAAGAAGTGGGCAAATAGTAAATCCGTTATTAGACTTCAGTGTATTTAAATACCGTGGTTACCGATTAAATTTAATGATCTCTTTTATTATCACTGCTGGTTTATACGGAGCGATTATTTTGTTGCCTATTTACTTTCAGATTATCCGTGGTTTATCTCCGATGCAATCAGGGATGATTTTATTACCGGGAGCTCTTATTCTTGCAGTTATGAGTCCAATTACCGGAAGACTTTTTGATAAGTATGGTGGTAAAAAATTAGCTGTCATAGGCTTGACGCTTATCACAACAATGACAGTGATTATTGGTTTCATTGATTTAGAAACACCGATTAGAACGATAGTCATCTTACAAATGATTCGTTCTTTAGGTTTCTCTTTTACTTTAATGCCTCTCCAAACTGGAGCATTTAATGCAGTCCCATTGACAATGGCACCAGATGCCTCTGCAATGTTTAATACACAACGACAATTAGCTGGTTCGATGGGAACAGCACTATTTGTAGTTGTTATGACTCTAGCTTCAAACACAGATGCTGTAAAAGCTTTAAAATCAGAACAATTGGCTAATTTAGCTGGTTTCCAAGCAGTATTTTTACTTGTTGGAGCTTTCTCATTTATAGCCTTAGTTATGACTTTTTTCATGAGAGAAGATCCAGTCATTCGAAATTAATGAACGGACTATAAAAAAAGTATAAAATGAAGACCAGCTTATAAATGTTTATAAGCTGGTCTTCATTTTATCAGTTAGTTCATTTTGCTATTCACAACTTAAGAGAAATAAGTAAGATAAAAAAAATAATGAAAAAAGAACGTATATGCGCTTGACGGAATTAGAATTTCTATCTAAAATAGAAAATGAATAGAATGGTAGATGTCATTTGTGATGTCTGTCTTTTTTTGTCTACATAGAAAAGCAGTTGAATATAAAACAGGGAATGATAAGGTATGGATTTCGAAATGAATTCTGGATGGAAGCTACATCCAGTAGGCGGCGACACAGGACAAGCATATATGGGGACCAGAGCAGAAGAGAAGCTTTTTTTAAAGCGAAATTCTTCGCCTTTTTTAGCTGCGCTTTCTGTTGAAGGCATCACTCCAAGGTTAGTTTGGACGAAACGTATTGGAAATGGTGATGTGCTTACAGCCCAAGAATGGTTAAACGGACGGACCCTTAAAAGCGAAGAGATGTCCTCTCCAGAAGTTGCCCAATTACTTTGCCGAATCCATACTTCTGAGCCATTGAGAAGCATGTTGTCACGAGTCGGTGGAGAAGAAATAACACCACAAAAATTAATGTACAACTATGAAGATGAATTGCCAAGCGATTTGAAGAATCATCCCTTACTAAATAGTATTTTTAATAAATTGAGAATAGAAGCATTAATGATGAAATCTGATACTCCTAAAGTGTGTCATGGCGATATCTATCAAAAAAATTGGTTGTTATCTGATCAAAATCGTTTGTATTTAGTTGACTGGGATTCTGCTATGTTAGCTGATCCAGCAATGGATTTAAGTATGTTGCTTTTCCAGTATGTAGAACGCGAAGATTGGAATGATTGGCTTGAACATTATGGAGTTATTGCTACAGATGAATTAATTGAACGCATATTATGGTATGCTTCGATGAATTATTTAATTCAAACAAAGCGTCACCATCATGAGTCTAGGTTCTATGAAATGAATAAAGATATTTTAAAATTACAAACCATTCACTCAGTATCACTAGATGGAAGAGATTAGAATCTTCTTCGATGTTTCGAAGAGGGTTCTAATTTTATGTTTATTTATAATGATATGAGCAAAAAAGTTAGAAAAGGAGAATAAATATGCGTTTAAGAAGAAAACCCGGAGCATCAGCTAAAATAAATGAATACTCACAATATATTGCCAATACTCCTGAAGAATGGATTGGTAAATGGCATGAACGGTTCCAAAATAATAATCCCATTCATATCGAAGTTGGAACTGGAAAAGGTCGTTTTATTACCGAGATGGCTAAAAGTCATCCGGAAAGAAACTATATCGGGATAGAATTACAAGAAAGTGTTATAGTGGTCGCTCTAGATAAACTAATAGAAGAAAAACTACCTAACTTGCAATTGCTCCATGTCAATGGTGGGTCATTAACACAATACTTTGCTAAAGGAGAAGTTGACCAAGTCTATTTAAACTTTTCTGACCCATGGCCAAAAAGCCGTCATGAAAAAAGACGCTTAACATCAGCTAGCTTTTTAAAGAACTATGAAGAGGTTTTAATTCCAGAAGGAGAAATTCATTTTAAAACAGATAATCAAGGCCTATTTGAATATTCATTGAGTAGTTTTTCTAAATATGGAATGATTTTAGAAAAAGTTTGGTTAAACTTACATGAAAGTGACTTTGAGGATAATATCATGACTGAATATGAAGAAAAATTTTCAAATCGTGGACAACGTATTTATAGAGTTGTAGTTAAATTTCCTAAAAGAAATTAAAAAATTGTGGTTAACTCACTTGTAAAAATGAGTTAACCACAATTTTTGGTTTTCATGAAATCAAATACGATAAATGTCTAGGATAGTGCCAGAGTAAGCATCTGCAATAAATTCATATTGAACGAGTTCACTTTCTTCTATTCTTGATATTCCACCATAATAGACATCTGTTTTAAGCGTAAACTTTCTTAAGGGTATTTTTTTCAACTCAATCCAGGAACCTTCAATAGGACCTTCAGCTAAGAATTGTTTTTTTACAGACGCTAGGATAGTGTCCCCATGAATAGCAACATTTTTTTGTAAATAACGACGCAAGAAATAACCACATACTACCCCTATTCCGAAGAGGAAACCGCCAGCTAGTTTAATCGTTGCTGCTTTATTTTGTTTATTCTGCATAAATATCCCAACCTTTCAGCAGTTCGTATCTTCTATTAAGTATACTACTTATTAAAAAAAAAGTCTTCTAACTTAAATTTAATGTGTAAGTAAGGTATAATGCAATAAGAAGTTATAAAAATAGAAGGGAGATCATAAAAGTAAAATAGGACTTTTATGTATACATAAAATTATGGAAGAAAAAACATTTAAATTAATTAAAAAAATGACAGAACTACAAGGGACTAGTGGGTTCGAGCATAAAGTAAGAGATGAAATGAGAAAGCAATTGACTCCTCTAGTAGATGAGGTAAAGCAAGATGGCTTAGGTGGGATTTTTGGTATTCGCGAAAGTAAAATAGAGAATGCTCCCAAAATTATGGTAGCTGCTCACATGGATGAAGTTGGTTTCATGCTTGCTCGTATTACGAAACAAGGACTATTTACCGTTGTGCCTTTAGGAGGATGGAATCCTTATGTTGTTTCAGCACAACGATTTACATTACAAACTGCTAAAGGTGATTATCCTTGTGTTTCATCATCTGTACCGCCTCATCTTTTAAGAGGTAAAGATGGCGATAATAAAAAACTTGAAATTAGCGACATTCTTTTTGATGCAGGTTTTGATTCAAAGGAAGAAGCAGAAGCTTTTGGGGTTCGCCCAGGAGATACAATCGTACCGGATGTAGAAACGATAAAAATGGCAAATGGCAAAAAAATACTTGGGAAATCATGGGATAATCGGTATGGTACAACTGTAGTTATTGAGGCTTTAAAAGAATTAGCCAATGAAGAGTTGCCAAATACACTTATCGCAGGTGCCAATGTACAAGAAGAAGTTGGTTTGCGAGGTACGAAAGGAGCCGTCCATCAATTTAAACCAGATTTATTTTTTGCCGTAGATTGTTCTGCTGCGGATGATTTAACGGGAGATAAATCTAGTTTTGGACACTTGGGTGAAGGATTCTTACTTAGAATTCAAGATCCTGGTATGATTACATTAAAAGGTATGCGTGAATTTCTATTAGATACTGCAGAAACAAACAATATTCCTTATCAGTATTTCGTTTCTAAAGGCGGAACAGATGCTGGCGCAGCTCAAGTTGTGAATAGCGGAGTACCGAGTGCGGTTATAGGTGTATGTGCACGTTATATCCATACCCACCAAACTGTTTTTCATATTGACGATTATGCTGCAGCTAAAGAAATGGTTGTACAAATAGCACGTACCCTAGATCGCAGTACACTTGAAACGATTATGAAAAATAACTAATCAATTTTGAAAGGAATTAAATTATGCGGAATCTAACTTCAATAGAAGAGTTTCAGTTATTAAGTAAAAGTAATAAAACAATCTTCTTTTTTAATGCAGATTGGTGTGGCGATTGCGTCTACATTAAGCCAGAAATGCCAGAAATTGTAGCAGCTCATCCAGAGATACAATTCATCAAAGTAGATCGTGATGAGTTTATTGACTTATGCGAAAAGTTATCTGTTACTGGTATACCAAGTTTTCTTGCATATGAAAATGGCCAGGAAATTGGAAGATTTGTTAGCAAAAATCGTAAAACAAAAGGAGAAATAGAGGCATTTATTGAATCTTTATAAGATAATTTGAGCAAAGAATTTGAATCGAGGAGCTGAGGATATGGAACAAGATAAACAACAGTACGCTCATATTTTAATCGCAGTAGATGGAAGTGATTCTGCGAAAAAAGCTTTTGAAAAATCTGTTCTAATTGCTGAACGAAATAATTCAGAATTAGTTATTGCACATGTTATTGACTCAAGTTCTTATAACATGGGAGTTGAAAGTGCTACCTTCAATGCAATCGAAGTTGATGCAACAGAAATGGAAAATCTCTTGGAAGAATACAGTAACAAAGCTAAAAAAGCTGGAATAAAATCAGTTAAAACTGAATTAACTAAAGGGTCACCTAAGCATTTATTATCTGTGGATCTTCCAAATAAATTCCAGATAGATTTAATTGTGGTAGGTAGCACTGGACTTAATATGATTGAACGTTGGATGATTGGTAGTGTCAGTGAGTATATTATTAGAGAAGCACAATGTGACGTTTTAATAATAAGAAATACAAAAAAAGAGGATGATTTAAGCATATGATGATTAGTAGTTACAATAAAGCGGGTATAGGAGATGTACTTTTGGTTATGGTCAAAAATAGTTCGTCTAAAGATCAAAGTTTTGAAACCAAAGAAAATATTACCCGCATTTTCAATAAAGACTCTAAAGAAGCAGTAGGATTTAATTTTTTTGATGTTTCCAATTATTTAAAAGTAAATGGAAGTGGACCAATAACATTGGATAATGAAAAAATTGATATTATCAATAATTATCTTTTAAAAGCTGGATTTACTGATCAACTTGAATATGATGAGTCACCTAAATTCGTTGTTGGTTATGTTAAAGAATGTGTTCCGCATCCTAACTCTGACCATCTATCTATTACTCAAATCGAAGTAGATAACGAAGAAGTCATTCAGATAGTATGTGGAGCTTCTAACATTGCAGCTGGACAAAAAGTTGTAGTGGCTAAAGTTGGAGCTATGATGCCTGATGGAATAGCAATTTGGGATGGAGAATTAAGAGGAGAACCAAGTCATGGAATGGTCTGTTCCGCCAAAGAACTAGGTATAAAAGATGCATCGACTAAAAAAGGTATCTTAGTGTTGCCAGCTTCTGCAGTTGTTGGTACTAAATTTAAAAAATAATAAAAACATAAGAAAAAGAAGTGGGAAATAGTCTATCACAGGACTATTTTTTGTTTCTTTTTTATTTTTAATAACTCTTAACTGTTATACTAGATTAATTCTACAACCTCTAAAGGATTTGTGTTAAACTAATACACGAACATCGGAGAGGAAAGGAGCGTCATCATGTCAAAATATGATGGACCAAGTTATAAAAAAAACCAGAAACGGTTGAAGAAATCTGAGTTTCCTTTCTGTCGTGACTCTGCTCATGCAACGAAGAAAGACAATCTTTTTGATAGGTCTAAAACATCAAAATATGAACAACCTATAAAAATAACTAAAGAACTCAACGTTGATAGCGCAGAAAAATTATTTTCAAAACAAGTAAATGAAAATAAACATGAACGAACAAAACAGTTATCAAATAAACAGATTATCGAAAGTGAAACAATAAACCCATTTTTTTATAAAAAAAGTAGCATAAGTGATTCAAATAAAAACAACAAATCTGAGGGGATGTTTGAAAAACAAGAAGCAACCTATCAAAAAAGACGGAGCTCAACACCATTTAAAGTCCAAAAAATACCATCCCCTTATTACGGTTTAAATAAACACATAAAAAAAGAAATTAAAAAGGTGAATTATGAAAAAATAGCGATAAGTTTACAAAAGGATGAAGATGATTTTGTTTTATCTAATGATCATCTTTGTGAGCGTATTTTAAATCTTTACACTGAAGAAAACAAGAACGATAAAAAAAATCGAAAAGATATTCACCACGCTAATTCATTAGAACAAACAAAGAAAAAATTAAACCGTTCCTTAGAAACAATGATAGAAGAAGAACAAGAGAATCAAATGAGTCGCCAGAAAAAAAATACAAATTATTTTAGTAATAAAACAATCCTTAAAGAGAAAAAAATAACTATGCCTGAAGATGTAGCAATAGCGGATAAATTTATTAGTTCAAATGCTAATGAAAAATTAGATGCTTTAACAAGAACTAATAATCAAACAAAAGAAAAAAGAACTCAATCGAGAGAAGTGACTTTAAGAAAAAACAATTCTATAACTAATGAAGAAATTGAAATGCTGGAACTTAAAGCTGCACTTAGTCGTTTTAACTATATTGAGAAAAATACAAAAAAAGAAAAAGAGCAGTCTGAAATTGCAAAAGCTGAAGACAAAAGTATTTTAAAAGATGCGGCAATCATTCACGGAATAGAAATTAACCAACCGATAGAAGCTTCTAAAAGCTTTGAACAAGAAATGATAAACAATAAAAGTGGATATAACGAAGATAATATCATAATAGAAATAGAGTCAGATTTAAATCTAAATTCAGAACTAGAACTAGAACCAGAACCGGAGATAGAACCAGAGATAGAACCAGAGTTAGAACTAGAATCAGAACTAGAATCAGAACCAGAGTTAGAACTAGAATCTGAACCAGAGTTAGAACTAGAATCAGAACCAGAACTTGAGTTAGAACCAGAACCAGAGATAGAACTAGAACTAGAACTAGAACCAGAACCAGAACCAGAACCAGAACCAGAGATAGAACTAGAACTAGAACCAGAATTAGAACGAGTTACTGAAGAAACAAATGAAGATTTGTTAGGTAACGACTCTAATAAATTAAGTAATGAAGAAGAACTGTTGAGAGAGTATGTTTTCCCATCATTAGACTTACTGAATCCTCCTGTTGATTTTCAAAGCACTACCATTGATGATTGGGTTTTAGGTCAAGCAGAATTGTTAAATGAAACATTAGATGCTTTTAACATTCTTGCTCAGGTAGTAGGGTGGACTGTGGGACCTGCTGTCACACAATTTGAGCTACAATTAGGACGTGGTGTTAAAGTAAATAAAATCACTAATTTATCAGATGATTTAAAATTAGCGTTAGCAGCTAAAGATATTAGGATTGAAGCGCCTATTCCAGGGAAAAATACAGTAGGTGTTGAAATACCAAATAGAATATCAAGACCTGTTATGCTCTCTGAAGTAATGGCTAGTGAAAAATTTAAAAATAGTCATTCACCATTAACAGTTGCAATTGGTGTGAATTTAGCAGGAGATGCTATAGTTTCGACTCTTGATAAAATGCCTCACGGTTTAATTGCAGGTGCAACAGGCTCAGGTAAAAGTGTCTTTATTAATTCTATTTTGGTTAGTTTATTGTATAAAGCTAATCCAAGTGAGGTAAAACTTATTTTAATTGATCCTAAAGCTGTTGAATTAGCACCCTACAACGCTATACCACATTTATTATCACCTGTTATCTCGGAACCAAAAGCTGCAAGTGAAGCTTTAAAATGGGCTGTTAATGAAATGGAAGAACGATACCAAAAATTAGCCTTAGCAGGTGTAAGGAATATTCAAAGATTTAATGAAAAAGCTGAAGAGCATGGTGACTATGGTTTGAAGTTGCCTTATATTGTCATCGTAATTGATGAGTTGGCTGATTTAATGATGGTTGCTAGTAGCGATGTGCAAGATTCGATTGTACGAATTACTCAAAAGGCACGTGCTGCAGGGATACATTTATTAGTAGCAACTCAACGCCCAAGCGTGGATGTAATTACGGGGACAATTAAAAATAATATTCCTACGCGAATTGCATTTATGGTATCTAGTCAAGTGGATTCACGAACGATTATGGATTCAGGCGGAGCTGAAAAATTACTTGGTAGAGGAGATATGCTGTTTTTAGAAAATGGCGCAAGTCAGCCTATTCGGATTCAAGGAACATATGTTGAAAAAGAAATAGACAGTATTGTAAAACATGTAAAAGAGCAACGTAAAACAAATTATTTATTTGAACCAGAAAGCTTATTAGCAAAGATGGAAGCTATTGAAGGGAAAGATGAATTATATGACGAAATTTTGCTGTTTATAATTGAAGAAGGTCAAGTATCAGCCTCTTCATTGCAACGTAAATTTAAAATCGGATTCAATAGAGCTTCCAATATAATTGAGACATTAGAAAACGAAAACTTAATTTCGGCTAATAAAGGCTCAAAACCACGTGATGTTTTTATAACAAAAGCTGATTATGAAGAACGTTATCATGATACCAAGTAAAATGTAAGCTATCTAAGAATAGTTGAATAAATTGAATTAAAAAGACAGGCAATTGATAAATTCTCCCAAAGATAAATACTTTGAGAAAACGAATCGAAGCCTTCTTTTTTATATGTGTGAGAGAAAATTGTTTCCTCTGTTATTTAATTAAAAATAAAACCGAAAAAGATTATTGGTAGTAGAAAAAAAAAAACCGTGGTATACTATATTCGTTCTATTTTATTTTTTGAAAAAGACTCTAACTGAAAAGGAAATGGACGATAAAGAATAAGTTTGTTAAAAAGCAACTATCAAAGAAACGTAATGGAAATAATGGAAATAATGGAGGATTTATAAAAATGAATAATGAAACAGTCTATCATTTTGTTGGAATTAAAGGTTCTGGTATGAGTGCACTGGCTTTGATCCTTCATGATAAGGGTTTTAAAGTTCAAGGTTCTGATGTAGATAAATATTTTTTTACACAAAAAAATATTGAAGACGCAGAAATTCCGATTTTAACATTTAATGAAAAAAATATTCACGAAGGTTTAACGATTATTGCAGGAAATGCATTCTCAGATACACATGAAGAAATCCTTGCTGCTAAAAAATTAAACTTACCAATCGTACGTTACCACGATTTTCTAGGTGAATTATTAAAACAATACACAAGTATTACTGTTACAGGTTCACATGGGAAAACAAGTACCACTGGTTTACTAGCACATGTAATGAGCACAATTGCTGATACGAGTTATCTGATTGGTGATGGAACTGGACACGGCGTTCCAAATGCAGAATTTTTTGTGCTTGAAGCATGCGAGTATAAGAGACATTTCTTAGCATATCATCCTGACTATGCCATTATCACAAATATAGATTATGATCATCCTGATTACTTTACAAGTTTGGAAGATGTTGTAAGTGCTTTTGAAGAAATGTCTAAACTAGTACAAAAGGGTATTATTGCTTGTGGTGATGATGAACAATTAGTAAAACTTAAAGCTCCAGTTCCTATTGTTTATTACGGATTTGGTGATAACAATGACTTCCAAGCTAAAAATTTAAGCCGATCGGTTACTGGTTCTGCATTTGATGTA
>JAVWJE010000010.1:0-17657 GCA_036639135.1 Carnobacterium sp.
TAAGAGTTGGATGCAAAAATTTATACAACTTATTTTGTTGCACGTGCGCATAATGAGTTTGCAGAAAAACATTTAGAAGAGTGTCAACAAATTTATTTAATGAGTTTGTTTCATACAGCTGTCTCCGAAAAGATAAGTATTCCCTTTATGGATGGATACTTTGCTGAACAATTAAAACCTGACTTTATTCATGATCCAAAAAAATACTGGGAAGTTATTGATCGTACAACTGGTAACATAGTGGATACAGCAAATTGGGAGGTTGATGAAGCTAACGAAACAGTTACGATTGTTAACACTAGTCCTTTCCATGAATACACTGTTTCATTCTTAGTTTATGCGACATGGGATCCGACTCAAATGTATAACCATATTACAAATAACTGGGGAGACAAACCACATGATATCCCATTTGATGTAAGACAACCTTACTCTAATGAGTATATGAAAGTTTACCTAAAACAGTGGTTAATAGATAATCCAGCAACAGATGTTGTTCGTTTTACAACATTTTTTTACCACTTTACGCTTGTTTTTAACAATTTGGGCAAAGAAAAATTTGTCGATTGGTTTGGCTATGGAGCTAGTGTTTCTGTTGCCGCATTAGATGCGTTTGAACAAGAAAAAGGCTACCGTTTGAGACCGGAAGACATTGTTGATTGCGGGTATTACAATACAGCATTCCGAATTCCAACAAAAACGTATTTAGACTATATGGATTTCATTCAACATTTTGTTGCTAAAGAAGCAAAAGAACTAGTTGATATTGTTCACGATAGTGGCAAAGAAGCGATGATGTTTTTAGGCGATAACTGGATTGGTACTGAGCCTTATGGTAAACACTTCGAAATAATCGGATTGGATGCTGTTGTAGGAAGCGTAGGGGGTGGAGCAACGTTACGTATGATCGCTGATATTCCACACGTTAAGTACACAGAAGGGCGTTTCTTACCTTACTTTTTCCCTGATACTTTCTTTGAAGGAAATGATCCTGTTATCGAAGCAAATGAAAATTGGCTAACAGCACGTAGAGCCATGTTGCGTAGTCCAGTTGACCGTATTGGGTATGGTGGATACTTGAGTTTAGCCTATAAATTCCCTGGTTTTGTTGATTATATTGCAGATATCACAGATGAATTCCGTGAAATTTATGACACAATTAAAGATGTTAAACCATACACTGGGATTAAAGTAGCTATTTTAAACTCATGGGGCAAAATAAGAACATGGCAAACACATATGGTTGCACATGCTTTATGGTACAAACAAATTTATTCTTATTTAGGAGTCATTGAATCATTAAGTGGAGCTGCAGTTGAAGTTGTTTTCATTAGTTTCGATGATGTGATTAGTAACGGTGTAGATAAAGACATCGATGTTATTATTAACGCAGGAGATGAAGGAACAGCATTTTCAGGTGGAAAAGAATGGATGAATGAAAAATTAATTACGACGATTAGACAGTGGATTTATGAAGGCGGAGGTTTTGTAGGTATTGGAGAACCTTCTGCTTATCAGCATGAAGGTCATTACTTCCAATTAGCAACTGCACTTGGAGTAGACAAAGAGTTAGGATTTAGTTTATCAACGGATAAATACTTTACTAGTGCGTTAAGTGAACATTTTATTTCAGCAAATACCGTTACTTTTGATTTTGGTGAAACAATAAAAAATGTTTATGCATTGTCAGAAGCAACTGAAATCATTGAATATTCTGATGGAGAAGTTCACTTATCAAGTAATGATTTTGGTAAAGGACGAGCTGTTTACATGGCAGGACTTCCTTATAGCCAAGTCAATACAAGATTATTAATGCGTGCCTTATTCTATGCAGCTAACAAAGAAAAGGACTTTTATAAATGGCATGCTAGTAATATTCAATGTGAAGTTCATGCTTATCCATCTATTAAAAAAATGGCTATTGTAAATAATTCAATGGTGGAACAAAAAACAACGGTATATGATGGAGAAGGTCGTTCTTCAGAAGTAACGTTAGCACCTAGTGAGATTCGGTGGGAGGAATACAAATGAAACAAAGCTCTTGGATGATTGTAAAACTAATTATTTTTATTGTTAGTGTAGGACTCGTTATATATGGACAAAGAACAACAGGTAAAATGGAACTAGGAATCATGTTAATTGGTTTAACAGGGTTACTTGGTCTATTGTACAATTATAATCAAAAATACGTTTAATGATTAACCAATTAAAACTTTATTGAAGCAACTCTTTGCTTTGGTAAAGTTTTAATTTTGATTAAAAAAGATAAAAGGAGAGTAAATATGAAAAAATCTATCGCATTAGATATTGGTGGAACAAAAATTGCTGCAGGGATAGTAACGGAATTAGGAGAGTTATCGCATCGCACGGAAATAAAAAGTGATATTACATCTAGTGAAACACTATTTAATCAAGTGGTTGAATTAATTAATCAGCTATTATTAAATTCTGGTACTTCTTTAGGTGGGATTACAGGAATCGGAGTAGGGGTTCCTGGGAAAGTAGATATACCTAATGGCATAGCCGTATTCCAAAATAATATTCCTTGGAAAAATTTCCCAGTTGTTAAACGATTAAAAGAGGTCTTTGATGTAGAAACAATTATTATTGATAATGATGTGTATATGGCAGCTTATGCAGAATGGAAAGTGGCTCAAATGAGCAAAGAAGAAACGTTTGTTTATATGACAATTAGTACAGGAGTTTCTTGTACAACCATCCATAATGGTTCCTTTCTTAGAGGTGCAGGGTTTGCAGGAGAGTTAGGGTTAATTCCTGTCCTTTCAGAATCTAATGGCTCAAAAAATGAACGATTAGAGCAAGTTGGATCAGGTCCAGCAATTCAACGACTAGCAGAAAAAAAACTGGGGCTTAAAGAAACGTCAACCAAAGAGGTATTTGAAAATTATGTCAAAGGTGTAGATGGATACTTTATGATTATTGAAGAGATTGCAGATAATTTAGCACAAGGTGTCTATGCAGTTACAAGTCTAATTGATCCTCATAAAATTGTTTTTGGAGGTAGTGTGATTGTTAATAACCCATTTTTGTTAACTGTTTTAAAAGAAAAAATGAAAAATTATTTAATTAAAGAACAAGAAACGATGCTAGATCGCTTATTCATCAGTCAAATAGCACAAAATAATGGAATTATTGGTGCTGGTTTAAGTGTATTCAAATAAAAATAGTAACGTACGATTGTCTTGCCGGTAACGATCTGGCAAAGCAATCGTTCTTTTATTTTTAAAAAAGATAGCGCTTCTTATTGACAGCTCTTTTTATTTGGGGTATATTTAATTCAGCTGGTAGGTACCAGTCATTACCAGTTCGTTCGGAGGAATTCATATGATCAAAAAAAATAGTGCAACACCTCTATACATTCAACTTGTAGAGACTTTGATGAATACCATTACTCAGAAAATGCAACCAAATGATAAAATGATGTCAGAACGAGAAATTTGTCAAATTTATGATGTAAGTCGTACAACGGTCCGCTTAGCATTAGCAGAGTTGGAAAATTCAGGCTACATCTACAAACGTCATGGACGAGGTACGTTCGTGTCTGGAGCATTAAAAGAACGGAAAAACTTAATGGATAATTATAGTTTCACAGATCATATGCGACAATTAAATAAAGAACCAAAAACGATTGTTGTAACTTTTGAGATAGATGCTGTTAATCCTATGGTTGCAAAACAAATGGGTTTAAAAGAAGGTGAAGAAGTTTATCGTTTGGAACGAATCCGTTTAGCGAATGCAGAGCCAATGATGTTTGAGATTAGTTACATTCCCGTATACTTATTTCCAGATTTAAAAAAAGAACGTTTATCTGTTAAGCCTCTATACGAAATTTTTAGAGAAGACTACAATCAAACAGTTAAAATTGCTGATGAAGAATTTTCAGCTAGTTTGGTTACGGATGAAGAAGCTGAAATGCTAGAAGTTGATTTCTTCTCATCTTGTTTACGAATACAACGAACGTCATATAATCAACAAAATATTGTTATTGAACATACAAGTAGTGTGGCAAGAAGTGACCAGTTCGTTTATAACGTTCGTCACACAAAGTAAAAGTAGAAAGGAAGTTGGAACATTATGATTGGAATTGTTTTAAGTGGTCATGGAAAATTTGCAAGCGGTTTAAATTCGTCCATTCAATTGATTGCAGGTAAGCAAGAAGGCTTTGAAGTGATCAATTTTTCAGAAGGAATGAGTTCAGAAGAGTTACAACAAACCCTACTAAAAGCTGTTGAAGCAGTAGACCAAGGTCAAGGAGCGGTTATTTTTACAGATATCCCTGGTGGGACACCTTTTAACCAAGCAGTTATTTTATCTACAAAAAAAGAAAAAGTTAAGGTTGTCTCAGGAACAAACTTGCCAGCATTGTTAGATGCTTGCTTTAGTCGTGATTTATCGTTAAATGATTTCATTGCTAAAGTTTTAGAGTCAGGTAAAGAGGGTTTGCAACAATTTGTACAAAAGAAAAAAGAAATCATTGAGTTTGACATGGAAGATGGAATATAAAAAAAGGAGTGTTGAGATTTGTTTATGTTAAAAGAAGAAGAATTAGAAAATTTAGGTGCTACAATTACAACAAGAGAGATCAAACAACAACCTGATTTATGGGAAGAAGCATATAAAACGTATGCAACAAGAAAAGAGGAAGTAGCATCTTATTTAGAAAAGATAACCGCTAAACACGATTACATTCGTGTAATTTTTACAGGAGCTGGAACATCAGCTTATGTTGGAGAAACGATTACACCTTATTTAAAAGGGACAGTTGATGAAAAACAATGGGATTTGACTAGTGTTCCAACAACAACATTGGTTTCCAACCCTTATCAATTTTATAAATCTGATATTCCAACTTTATTGGTTTCATTTGCAAGAAGTGGGAATAGTCCTGAAAGTGTTGCAAGTGTAGAATTAGGTAAACAAATCGTAACTGACTTTTACCAACTAACCATCACATGTGCTAAAGATGGCGAATTAGCTAAACGTGCTCAAGGCGATAAAGATAACTTCGTTTTATTCATGCCAGAACTTTCAAATGATCAAGGTTTTGCGATGACTGGTAGTTACTCATGTATGACATTAACCGCTCTTTTGGTTTTCGATACCATCTCAGAAGATGAAAAAGAAGAACACGTTAAAGCGATTCGTAAAATGGGTTCATCTGTTGTAGAAAGAGTATCAGAAATCCAAAAAGTTATTGATGGAGAATTTAATCGAATTATTTATTTAGGATCAGGAAGTCTTGAAGGGTTAACGAGAGAGACACAATTAAAAGTTCTTGAATTAACAGCAGGAAAAGTTGTAACAGCTTTTGACTCATCATTAGGCTTTAGACATGGACCAAAATCATTTGTAAACGAAAAAGCTTTAGTCTTTGTGTTTGTGTCAAACCAATCTTATACACGTAAATATGACTTAGATATTTTAAAAGAGCTAAGAGCTGATGGAATTGCTCAATCCGTTGTAGCTATTGAAACAACAGGGGAAGAGAATTATGATGGCGATGCATTCTCATTTGGTATTGAAGGGACAGATGTTCCAGATGCTTATCTAGCCCTTCCTTATGTTATGTACGGCCAAATTGTTTCTTTGCTTTCTTCTATTAAAGTAGGAAACAAACCGGATACACCCTCACCAACTGGAACAGTTAACCGTGTTGTAAAAGGTGTAACCATTTACGATTATAAGAAATGAATAGATAATACAGGAGGAATCATTTATGGGAACACCGAATATTTTACTAACAAGAATTGATAATCGTTTAATACATGGCCAAGTCGGAATGACTTGGACCAATACTCTAGGAGCTAACTTAGTCATTGTTGCCAATGACGACGTAGCTACTGATGAGGTTCAGCAAAACTTGATGGATATGGTTTTGCCAGAAACAGCTCAAAGTCGTTTCTTTACTATTGAAAAAACCATTCGCATTATCGGTAAAGCTGCACCACACCAAAAGATTTTATTAGTGGTTCGTACACCCGAAGATGCGTTGAGACTTGTCGAAGGAGGAGTACCATTAAAAGAAATTAATGTTGGAAATCTGCATTTTTCTGAAGGAAAACAACAAATCTCTCCAGTTGTGTCTGTAGATGAAAGCGATATCGCAATATTTAAAAGGTTAGATGCTTTAGGAGTAAAGTTAGAAGTAAAAGGTATACCAAATGAACGTGGTTTTGATTTAATGACAAAAATTTAATAGCATTTAACTAATACAAGACAAGGGAGGAAACAAGATGTTTATTCAAGCATTGCTAATTGGTTTATGGGCAGGGATTGCCGGTATTGATCAATTTAATGGCTTAACACATATCCACAGACCGATTGTCACAGGGGCAGTCGTTGGACTTATTTTAGGAGATTTCACAACAGGTTTAATTGCAGGTGCAACATTAGAACTTGTATGGGCCGGAATGGTACCACTTGCTGGTGCTCAACCACCAAACGTTGTTATTGGAGGGATTATCGGAACAGCTTTTGCTATTTTATCAGGACAAGCACCAGAAGTAGCAGTTGGAATTGCTGTTCCTTTTGCTGTTGCAGGTCAAGCTCTTATAACATTACTATTTACAGCTTATTCTCCAATCATGCACAAAATGGATGATTATGCTATAAAAGGCGATACAAAATCTATTGATCGCTTAAATTACATGGGTCCTGTTTTCCTATTTATTTTCTTTTTCGTCATTTCATTCTTACCAATCTATTTTGGAGCTGAACAAGCGGCAGGAATAGTTGGATTGTTACCAACATGGTTAATCGGTGGATTAGGTATTGCCGGTGGAATTATGCCAGCTGTTGGTTTTGCAATGTTGCTTAAAATTATGTTCAAATGGACTTATGCACCATTCTTCGCAATGGGCTTCGTTGCAGCAGCTTATCTAGAACTACCCATCCTTGCTGTAGCTATTTTAGCAGTAGCGATTGCTGGATATGACTATATGGCTCAAGGAAAAACTCCAAAAGCAGCTACTGTTGTAGCTACTGGTATTGATGAAGAGGAGGATTATAGCGATGGGATCTAAAGAGACAGTAAATATGGTAAACAAAGAAGATTTTATCAAAAATACTTATAATGATCCAACTATTGAAAAAGTTATTACTAAAAAAGATTTAAATAAAATGGTTTGGCGTTCTTTAATGTTACAAGCATCATTTAACTACGAAAGAATGCAAGGTGGAGGTTGGACATTTGGTCTGATTCCAGGATTGAAAAAAATTCATAAAGATAAAGAAGACCTTTCAGTCGCTTTATTGGATCATATGCAATTCTTTAACACTCACCCATTTTTAGTAACATTTGTTCAAGGTATTATTATTGCAATGGAAGAAAATAAAGAAGATAGAGCAACTATTCGTGGAATTAAAGTAGCGTTAATGGGACCTTTGGGTGGTATCGGTGATGCGATGTTCTGGTTAACACTGTTGCCAATCGCAGGAGGAATTGGAGCTTCACTTTCTTCACAAGGTAACGTTGCTGGACCGATTATATTCTTAGTTGCATTTAATATTGTTCATTTCGGATTAAGGTTCTTCTTAATGCATTATGGTTATAATACTGGTACTAAAGCTATTTCTTCACTAAAAGAAGGAACAAAGAAGATATCTCGTGCAGCTTCAATAGTCGGTTTGGCAGTTGTTGGAGCATTAATTGCTTCTTATGTTAACTTTAAACTTGGTTTAGTTATTCAAGCTGGTGAAATACCAGTTAATATCCAAGAAGGTGTTATTGATCAAATCATGCCGAAATTACTTCCTCTGGCTTATACATTCTTTTGTTATTGGTTATTAAAAAAAGGAAAATCTCCTTTAACTTTAATCGGTATGACTGTATTAATTGGAATAATTGGTAGTTTAGTAGGACTATTCTAAAACAGAAAAGGGGAATTTATTCCCCTTTTTGTGTTAGAATTTTTAATGGAATAAATAAAAACTAAAGGTGGAAAAAGTCATGTCAAAATATATTTTTGCAGAAAAATTTTTTCTAGAAAATGAAGTCACTGGACCAGGCTATTTAGAAATTAATGAGGGTAAATTTGGCGAATTTTCTAACGTTAAGCCAGATGAATCTGATGAAGTTCTAGATTATACAGGATATAGTATTGCGCCTGGGTTAGTAGACACTCATATTCACGGGTTTAAAAATCAGGATATTATGTCTACAGATGTTGAAGGACTTAACGTCATTTCAGAAGGGTTGCTTTCTTGTGGGGTTACTTCTTTCCTAGCAACAACTTTAACTTCTTCAACAGAAATATTAAATCGAGTTGTTAAGATGGTTGGAGACAATTATAAAAATGTGACTGGTGCAAAGATTAAAGGAATTTTTCTAGAAGGTCCATTTTTTACTGAAAAGTATAAGGGTGCTCAAAACCCTAAATACTTCGGCGATCCAACAATTGATAAATTAAAAACTTGGCAAGAGTTATCTAGTGGAACCATTAAAAAAATAGCTATCGCTCCAGAAAGAGAAGGAGTTAATGAATTTATCGAATATGCAACTAAAGACCATGTAAATGTGGCTTTAGGTCATAGTGATGCAACCTATGATGAAGCTAAATTAGCTGTCGAAAAAGGAGCATCTATTTTTGTTCATACTTATAATGGTATGAGACCTTTAAATCATCGTGAACCCGGTATGGTTGGTGCAGCAATGAATTTAAAAGATGTCTTTGCAGAATTAATTTGTGATGGTCACCACGTACATCCAGTAGCTGCTAACATCTTAATGGATGTTCGAGGAAGAAAAGAAACTGTTTTAATAACTGACTGTATGATGGCAGGAGGTATGCCGGAAGGACAGTATGAATTAGGTGAGTTTCCTGTTGAAGTGAAAGATGGTGCAGCTCGACTTGAAAGTGGTAGTTTGGCTGGTAGTATTTTGGAATTAAAAGATGCAGTAAAAAATGTTGTTGACTGGGGAATTGCTACACCTGAAGAAGCTGTCTACATGGCAACTACAGTTCCGGCTAAAAGTGTTGAAATAGATGACGAGTGTGGCAAAATAGCACCAGGATATGCAGCCGATTTTATAGTGTTGAATTCAAGTTTAGACTTACAAGCGACTTTTTTAGATGGCGAATGTCGATACCAAACAAAATAGATAGGGGATAGTATATATGTTAAAATTATCAAGTAGTAAAGTAGAAGCGTTAAAACGTTTATCAGATGATAACGGAATTATTGGTGCTTTAGCTATTGACCAACGTGGATCATTGAAAAAAATGATTGCTGCCGGCAGTACGACAGATATTGGAGATGAAGGAATTATTCATTTTAAAGAACTGGTTTCTGAAGAGCTAACTCCTTATGCAACATCCATTTTATTAGATCCTGAATATGGCTTACCTGCAGCAAAAGTTCGTGATAAAGATGCGGGATTATTGGTAGCTTATGAAAAAACAGGATACGATGCAACAGAACCAGGTCGCTTGCCAGATTTATTAACAGAATGGTCAGTAAAAAGACTAAAAGCAGCTGGTGCAGATGCAATTAAATTTTTACTTTATTACGATGTAGATGAAGATACAAAAATTAATGAACAAAAACATGTCTTTATGGAACGTGTAGGGTCAGAGTGTTTAGCAGAAGATATTCCTTTCTTCTTGGAAATCATAACCTATGATGCAACAAATGATGATGTAAAAGGCGTAGAATTTGCGAAAGTAAAACCGCACAAAGTTATTGCAGCAATGAAAGAATTTTCTAAACCAAACTACAATGTTGATGTTTTAAAAATGGAAGTTCCAGTAAACATGAACTTTGTCGAAGGCTATGCTAAAGACGAAACCGTTTATACAAGAGAGGAAGCAATTGCTTACTTTAAAGAACAAAGTGAAGCAACAGAGTTGCCATTTATTTTCTTGAGTGCAGGCGTAACAGCTAAATTATTCCAAGATACATTAGTATTTGCAAAAGAAGCGGGCTCAACATTTAACGGTGTACTATGTGGCCGTGCAACTTGGTCAGAAGGTGTAACTCCTTATGCAACTAAAGGAGAAGAAGTAGGGCGTGAATGGTTAAAAACAACCGGCAGACAAAATATCGAAGAGTTAAACGCTGTGTTGAAAACAACAGCATCTTCTTGGTACGACAAAGTAACAAATTAATCTGACTAAAAAATCGTTCTCACCAGTTGTGAGGATGATTTTTTGTTTGTTTTATTTAATCTCATAGTATTCTTACGTTCGTCTTTTAGAACTAATATAAAGAAAAATATTAAATAGGAAGAAAACAATTAACCGAAACGTTGATTGTACAACGAAAAAAACGCTTTTGTACATTATTCTGACACATCTTGCTTAAAAAGAAACTTAATAGAATGTTGATTCTATCAAATAAAAAATGTTGATGTTATACTAAATTCAGGTCAAACAATGCACCCACTTCAGTCAATAGGTTTCCCTATTACAAATCTGATAGCAAAGTTTCCTGAAATTCATTTCTCAAAATATTCTCCGATTTAAAGTTTCCTTCCTAAATTAATCATCCGATTAACTTAATCCTATAGCAAGAAAATAGTAAAAAAAGACAGTTTGATAATAGCGCGCGTTTATTTAGCGAACACAGATTATCCTGTTTAATGAAATTATTCTACCCTTATTTAGTTTACCCCATTAGCAAATACTCTTTAGAAAACGAATTAGAAGATTCTTTTTACCTCTCACAAAGTTATTCCTCTTCAAACAATTTCTGTTGAACCCGGAAATAAACCCTCTCGTATACGCTTCTAAAGAGTATTTGTTATATTAAATATTTTCACCCCGAATACATCTCTAATTAAATCCTTTCATTTTAAGTATCCATAGATCAAAGCTCACATTTTTTTTACTTAAGGTCTGTTAGTTATAAAAAACGAACTTACTTAGGGTTATTTTCTATACTCATTTTTACTATGATCAATTGTTTGATGAACTTAACTATATTTAACAGGAGGACAATATAATGGAAGATACACTCGTTTTAACATCCGTTTTTGCTACATTAAAGAAAAGAATTTTTTTGATTGTTGGGTTAGGTTTATTAGGGTTAGGTTTAATGATGGCTTATACCATTTTTTTTGTTACACCACAATTCACCTCTAGTACACAACTATTAGTTAATCGTACAACTTCAGAAATTACAGGAGCCGAGGTAAATGATATTGATAAAGACATTAAAATGATCAATACCTATAAAGACATTATTAAGGGACCTGTTATTTTGGACGAGGTTAGAAAAGAATTAAATACCCCATTAACAACAGATGAACTTGCTGGGAAAACGGTAATTGAAACAGAAGAAAATTCACAAGTTTTTTCGATAAATGTAACAGATGAAGATCCATATGCTTCAGCTCGTTTGGCAAATAAAGTAGCTGCAACATTCAAAAATGAAATTGGAAATATTATGAAAGTTGATAATGTCACAATTATTTCAAAAGCTATTCCTAAAAGTACACCTATTTCACCTAATATTCCTATGAATGCAGTTTTTGGTTTAATAGCAGGACTGATGTTGGGCATGGGATTATCATTCTTACTTGAATTAATGGATAAAACGATTCAGTCAGATCAGTACATTACTGAAAAAGTAGAATGGACTATTCTGGGAAGTGTTTATGAGATTTCGCCAGATGAGGCAAGTCTTGAAAAAGAAAGGAAACACGCAAACTTAAACTTACAAAGAATAAATAGCGAAGAATAAAGGGGAGAGAGACAATGTTTAAAAAGAAACTAACAGATACAAAAAGTTCTCCATCTAAGTTAATTACATTCACTAAACCAAGTTCAGTTATTTCAGAACAGTTTAAGACCATTCGTACCAATATTCAATTTTCAATTTTTGATAAAGAAATCAAAACAATAGCTGTTACTTCTGATTCAGTTGAAGCTGGCAAATCAACTGTAGCTGCAAATCTTGCAATTTCTTTTTCAATGCAAGGCAAGAAAGTGATTTTGATTGATTCAGATATGCGAAAGCCAACTATTCACCAATTCTTTGAGTTTTCTAATCGAGACGGCTTAACTTCTCTGTTGACGGATAGATCAATTGATTTTAAAAGTATGGTTCATCATACAGAAATAGAAAATTTATTTATTCTCACTAGTGGCATTATACCCCCAAACCCATCAGAACTATTAGCTTCTAAAAGAATGGACGAATTGTTAGTTGAGTTAGAAAAAGAATATGATTTAGTTATTTTTGACTTACCTCCCGTTATGGTGGTTACAGATGCGCAAATAATGGCTAGTAAAGTTGATGGAACTATATTTGTTATCCGTAAAGATAATTCAACAAAAGATAAAATTATGCAATCAAAAACATTGCTCCAAAAAGTAAATGCAAATGTCATAGGAGTCATTTTAAATCGCAAAAAAGCAGAAGAAAATCTTGACTATAGTTACTACGGCGCAATGGATTGATTGTTTATTGAATCACCCCCCTCAAAGAGATATCCTCTTAACACATTCTTCATCGATTTCCCCTCTAATATATTCCACACCGATAGAAAGAAGAGTGATAAATTATGAGTAGAAACTTAAAGAAAGTAATTTTAATTAGTTACGATAGTATCGCTATTTGTATATCTGCATTGTTAGCCTATCTTTTTTTAAATCCTTTTATTGTTGTATTAAGCCTTACTTATGTTTATAGCGTGATATTAAGTGTATTTGCGTATTTACTTTTCGCTAGTTATTTCAAAATATTTAATCATATCAATCGCTATTTAAGTATGAAAGAAGTTTTTACGATTGTTGTTAGCGTAAATGGTGCCTTTCTATTAGTAGCCATCTTCTCTTTTCTAAGACGTTCAGCTTTTAGCTTTCGTTTTCTTATTTTAACGGCACTATTTGCAACAATTTTTATCATTGGTATCCGTATACTTTGGCGAACATATCATGAATACCAATGTAAAAAATTAAAAAGAAATAGAATGAAAAACCAAATAAGAACTCTGATTATTGGTGCTGGAGAGGGTGGAAACATCTTTATCCGAGGATTAAAACAAAATTACAATGAAATAAAAATCATTGGTATTTTAGATGATGATCCTTTTAAGCACAAAACCAGATTATATGACATTCCCGTTTTAGGTTCAATAAAAGATATCCCCGATTTAATAAATACTCACCAAGTTCAACAAATCACCATAGCAATTCCTTCACTAAAACCTCAAAAATACGAAGAAATACTCGATATTTGTAATAATTTAAATATAAAAGTTAATCTTATGCCATCTATTGAAGATGTTCTTCAAGGTAAATTATCTGTCACACAGTTTAAAGATGTAGATGTTGTTGATTTACTTGGAAGAAAAGAAGTAGAACTGAACATGAAGCAAATATTATCTGAGTTAACAAATAAAACAATTCTTGTTAGTGGAGCTGGTGGGTCAATTGGTTCTGAAATTTGTCGTCAAATAGCCCAATTTTCTCCAAAAAAATTGATTTTATTAGGTCATGGAGAAAATTCTATTTATCAAATTGATAGAGAACTAAAAGATCTTTATCATAAAAAAATAGAAATCATCCCGGTTATCGCAGATGTACAAGATAGAAAATGTATTTTTGAGAATATGCAAAAATATCAACCAGACCGTGTTTACCATGCAGCAGCACATAAGCATGTACCTATGATGGAATACAACCCAAAAGAAGCTATAAAAAATAATATTTATGGGACGAAAAATATGGCAGATGCTGCCAAAGCAACAGGCGTTGATAGTTTTGTTATGATTTCAACCGATAAAGCTGTAAATCCACCAAATATTATGGGGGCAACAAAAAGAGTTGCAGAAATGATAGTGACTGGATTAAACGAACCAGGAAAAACAAAGTTTGCGGCTGTTCGTTTTGGAAATGTCTTAGGGAGTCGTGGTAGTGTTGTCCCGTTATTTAAAGAACAAATAAAAAAAGGAGGCCCAATCACTATTACAGACTTCCGAATGACTCGGTACTTTATGACGATACCAGAAGCCAGTCGTTTAGTTATTCAAGCTGGAGCTTTAGCTAAGGGAGGCGAAGTCTTTATTTTAGATATGGGTGAACCGGTTAAGATTTTAGATCTAGCTAAGAATGTTGTTAGGTTAAGCGGGTATACCGAAAATGAAATAAAGATTGTAGAAACTGGGATTCGTCCAGGAGAAAAGCTTTATGAAGAGTTACTTGTGGCTGACGAACAAAGCTATGAGCAAGTTCACGATAAGATATTTGTTGGCAAGGTTAAAAATAGGGCTACTAAAGAAGTAATGGATTTTGTATATGGATTAGAAGGTTGCAAACCTAGCGAAATGAAAGAGCAGTTGTTAGACTTTACAAATAATAAACGAAATAAAAATATAAAAGCGGAACCTATTAGTCATTATGCTAATGAGCTTCTTGAAAGGGAGTTATCTAATGTATAAAAACTATATTAAGCGTGATTTAGATATTCTATTTGCACTATTACTCATCATTGTTACTTCCCCAATTTTAATCCTTAGTGCTCTATTGATTAAATATGAAACAAAAGGTCCTGTATTTTTTAGACAAGATCGTGTAGGTAAGAATTATCAAGAATTTAAAATTTATAAGTTTAGAACAATGAGAATTGAAACAGTTATGAATGGGCAACTTTTGACAGATAGTCAGCGCATTACAAGAATGGGTGCTTATTTAAGGAAAACTAGTATTGATGAACTACCACAACTATTTAATATTCTGATGGGAGAAATGAGCTTTATTGGTCCAAGACCGTTATTGCCTCAATATTTAGAACTTTATGATGAAGATCAATTAAGAAGACATGAAGTGATGTCTGGTATATCCGGTTGGGCTCAAGTTAATGGAAGAAATACAATTAGTTGGGAAGACAAATTCAAGTTTGATATCTATTATGTCAACCACGTTTGTTTGAAGTTAGATATAAAAATTCTTTTTTTTACTATCTATAAAGTGTTTGGAAGAAAAAATATCGATTATTCAGTAAATGACACCATGCCTTACTTTAAAGGTGAAATAAAATAACAAACACACTAACTTATAACTAGCCAATTGAATTTAGGAAGGAAGTGACACATATGGACCGTATTTTATTATCTTCTCCTCATATGTCTGGTAATGAGCAAAGTTATATTAATGAAGCTTTTGAAACAAATTGGATTGCACCACTTGGACCTAATGTTTCACAATTTGAAAAAGATATTGCCCATTATGTTGATGTGAAAAGTGCAGCTGTTACAGCCTCGGGAACAGCTGCTATTCATTTAGCATTAAGTGTACTAGGTGTAGGTAAGGGAGATATAGTTTTTTGTTCATCTTTTACTTTCGTAGCGAGTGCCAATCCAGCTCTTTATTTAGGAGCGGATATTGCCTTTATCGATTCTGAACCTGAAACGTGGAATATGTCTCCTATTGCCCTTTACTATGCATTGGTAGAAGCTAAAAAAAGAGACCATCTTCCAAAAGCTATTATTGTTGTTCACTTGTATGGCCAATCTGCCATGATGGATGAGCTATTAGAAGTAGCAAATAACTTTGGTGTTCCAATTATTGAGGATGCGGCAGAATCATTAGGTTCTGAATACAAAGGCAGAAAAAGTGGATCATTTGGTAAGTTGGGAATCTTTTCATTTAACGGAAATAAAATTATTACTACCTCGGGTGGAGGAGCTTTAGTTTCAGATGATGAAGATTTAATAGAAAAAGCTGTATTCTTAGCTACTCAAGCACGTGATGTTGCACCACATTATCAACATTCAATGATTGGATACAACTATCGTATGAGTAACGTGGTTGCAGGAATAGGTAGAGCGCAACTTGAAGTATTAGATGAGCGCGTTTCTCAACGAAGAGCCATCTTCGATTGCTATGATCAAGAATTGTCTTCAATTGAAGGAATCAAGTTTATGCCAGAACTGAAAAATACGAAGTCTAATAGATGGCTAACAACATTATCCATTGACCCAACTATTTATCAGATTACACCTTATGAAATTATGGACTCAATGAATGAAAAAAATATTGAATCTCGTGTGTTATGGAAGCCACTTCATTTACAACCTTTATTCGCAAATAAAAATTTTTATAAACATAAACAAAATAGTAACTCTATTTCAGAAAATTTATTTGCCAGTGGCTTATGTCTACCTTCTGGATCTAACATGACAGAAGTACAACAAGAATACGTTATTGATAATTTAAAAAGTCTACTAAATAAGCGTCTTTTAGTTAAACAAACTAGCTAATGTGAGGAGCGGTAATATGGAAAAAGTATTAATGTTAGCATCGGTTTCATCCATGATTTATCAATTTAATATGCCTAACATTCGTCTTCTAAAAGAGCAAGGTTATGAAGTTCATGTCGCTGCTAATTTTGAACAAGGAAGTCCCGCTTCTTTAGAAAATGCTGAAGAATTAAAAAAGGAATTAATCGAATTAGGGGTTTATTATCATCAAGTTGATTGTAAAAGAGGTGTAGGAGATTTTACTTCTCATGTGCATTCTTATCGTCAAATCAAAAAATTAATGCAATCTATTCCGTTTTCTTTTGTTCATTGCCACACACCTATTACAGGAGCATTAACAAGAATGGCAGCCAGAAAAATTCGAGTTCCAATCATTTATACAGCACATGGATTTCATTTTTTTGAAGGAAGCCCTATGAAAAATTGGTTGTTTTATCCAATCGAAAAAATCTTGTCAAGTTACACGGATGTATTAGTAACCATAAATCAAGAAGATTTTAATCGAGCAAATGAAAATTTTAAAATGAAAAATATTCAGTATATTCCTGGTGTAGGATTAGATACGAGTAAATTTAGAGATACGGTTGTGGATAGAAAAGCATTGCGTTCAGATATTGAAGTACCTGAAGATGCTATCATGTTATTTTCTGTTGGAGAAATAAGTAGTAGAAAGAATCATGAAACGGCTATTAGAGCTTTAGCAAAAACGATGAATAAAAATATTTATTATGTGATTTGTGGTAAAGGGGAACTTGAACCTTATCTAAAACACCTATCAAAAGAATTAGGCATTGAACAACGTGTGAAATTTTTAGGATTTAGAAAAGATATTGCTCAGTTATGTAAAGCATCAGACATTTATATTTTCCCCTCGCAAAGAGAAGGGTTAGGAATCGCAGCTATTGAAGGAATGGCTAGTGGTTTACCATTAATTTCTTCTTATGTTAATGGTATTAGAGACTACACGAAAAATGAAGAGACAGGTTATTGTTTAGATCCTTTTGATATTAATGGATTTAGTGATGCAATGGATAAGCTGAGTAACGATGACAGTTTAAGAAAAAAAATTGGTGAACATAACAAAGAAGCAGCAAAACGATTTGATAGTCAAAATGTTAATAATCTGATGGAAAAAATTTACAAAGAAATGAAGACAAATGACATTAGTGAGAGAAAATTATTTTTAAATAAAAAATCTATTCGAACAGAGCAATAGATTAAATGATTAAATTAAATCGACATGGAGGTGGCTAAAAGTGAGGAAAAGCAAATTACTCTATCTAACGATGCAACAAGTTTTATTTTTAATGTATTTTTTAATAAGTTATTTCATTTATACAATAGCGATCAAACAAGGAAATGAAGGAGTTGCAATTCAAATTCTCGGTGGAAGGGATGATGGCTTTTTCTACTGGGAACAAGTGAAAAATAT
>JAVWJE010000010.1:17667-34312 GCA_036639135.1 Carnobacterium sp.
GGAGATTCCGCTATACTCACTTCTATTTACCCCTTAATCATTGGAACAGTTGTGAAAATAACAGGAATACAAGATGTCTATATTATCCGTTTTTTTAATTACTTAGGTTTTGTTGGTTTTGTATTTATGAGTGTTTGGATAATAGATTTTGTGTTTTATTATAGCAATAAAAATATAAATGAAACACTAAATGAACGTTCGAATTCAAAAACTATTCTCATTGTCTCTTTTATAGCCTATACAAGTTTATTGATGTATGCGACTTTTTCAATCTATCGTGATATCTGGATTATGTTTTTCTATCTCTTATGTATTTTATTAAGTGCATTAATTATTTTTAATCCTAAACAAACCTATCTGATGGTGGTGTTAGTTCCAAGTTTGTGGATTATGGGTGAATTAAGGTTTTATGCAGTTGGTTCTTTTATGCTGACACTTATCTTTTATTTTGCGCATAAAAAAATGAGATATGTTAAGCGTCCATTATTGATTGTAGGTGTGTTTTTAACAATCTTTATTCTTTATTACACCTTTTTAATGGATTACCAAATACCTTATTTAAAAATGTCGTTAGGGGATGCACTAGACTATAGAACAAGTGCTTTAACGAATTTTTCTGGTGGCAGTCAAATGTATATTGATTTGAAAAAAAAGTTTTTTGGTACATTCTTAGTTAATTATTTTCATAGCTATTTAAGTAATTTTATTGGTCCGCTTCCTTGGCAAATTAAAAATTTTGGAACCTTATTATTATTTGTTATAGAGTCTATTCCAATGGTATTCATTTTGAGGTTCTTATGGCTTAAAAGAATCATTCTTACACCTATTCATAATTATCTATTGTTACATGCATTCGTATGGTTTGGGTTAATCGGATTAACAAATGATAACACTGGTACTGCTGCAAGACTTAGAATGATTGGATGGGTATTGATTTTGATTGTTTTTGGCACCGTTTATAGTGCTGATAAGCGAAACAAGGAAAAAAAACTATCTGATAAAATATTATATAAATAAGCGAGTCGATAAAACGATAAAGGAGCTAATAAAAGTGAAAAAAGCAATTTTTGTAGTTAAGTCACTATCTAATGGTGGCATTGAACATTCCTTAATTAATTTAATTAATTCTATTGAAGACTATGAAATGACATTAATTATGTCAAAAAAACAAGCTCCTCTTTTATCATTAATAAAAAAACCAATTAAGGTCAAATACCTAACGGATACAGGTCTTGGAATCGATACAAGAATATTTGTAAAAGAATCATTTGGAAATAAAAAATGGCTTTCATTATTAAGAGCTAGCTGGAGAATTGGATTCTTTTTAATTTCAAAAAATATGATTCCCTTGAATAATTTCTTTTTGAATTATTATCCGTCAGAAGAAGAAGAATACGATCTTGCAATTGCCTATGACGGTGGGTTGAGAGTGACATCTTCTTATGTCATTCAAAAAATAAAAGCAAAAAAGAAAATAATGTGGGTTCACGAAGACTATTCTAAATTAATTGAAGTCGAAAAACAAACAGGTGGTTCTGTTTTTAAAAGCTTTGATCAAATATTTTGTGTTTCAATAGGTGCAAAAGAAAAATTTGTTGAGTTATATCCAGAGTTGAGTGATAAAACGGATGTGTTTTATTCAATTTATAGTAAAAACGACTTTTACCAAAAGGCATTGAATAAAAAAAGTGATTATAACTATGAAGGAATAAAAATATTAACCGTAGCTCGTTTAGGAGATGAAAAAGGACACGATTTAATACCGGATGTTATTTCGAAGTTAAAATCAGATGGGTATCAATTTCATTGGTATCTTGTTGGAGATGACGATGGATCCAAATTGAAACTAGAAAAAGAAATAAAAAATCGTCAATTGGAATCTTATTTATCATTAATGGGCGGAAAAGAAAATCCCTTTCCATATTACCGAGACTGTGATATTTATGTCCAACCTTCAAAACAAGAAGGGTATTGTATGTCAATGGTAGAAGCAATGGCTTTTGGAAAACCTATTGTTGCTACGAATTTCTTAACAGCAAAAGAATTTATTTTAAATCACGGTATAGATGGGCTAATTGCTGATGTATCAAGTGAATCATTATACGAAAATATAAAAAGAATGCTTGATGATAAAAAATTAAGAATGAGTATTAGCGAATTTTATCTACAAAAAACCATTGATACTACAACAGAGGTTGAAAAATTTTATGCTATCTAGTTCTATAAATTATCAATAAGAAAGGAGTGGATATTTGATGAAAAAAGTTGTTTTCGTTATCCGACGCTTGGCTAATGCCGGGACAGAGCAATCGTTGATCAAATTAATAAATAAGATAGAAAACTATGATATCACAATTATGTTAGCTAGAGAAGATAAGACATTACTACCCAAGATTAATAAACCAGTCAAAGTTATCGAGTTATACGAACAAGGTTTGGGACTTAACATGGGTCTTTATTTAAAACGAAGTTTGAAAGCAGCTAATCTCCCTAAGTTTTTCTTCATGGTTTCGCAACTGTACAAGTATATTAAGCTTGATCAATTTGAAAAATTGAATACTCACTTATTATCTAGCTATAGTGTGCAAGAAGAAGAATACGACTTGGCTATTGCTTATGATGGAGGGGCAAGAAATACATTGACTTCTTTTGTTATTGAAAAAGTTAGTGCTAAAAAAAAGATTATGTGGATTCACGAAGATTACTCTCAAGTTCCTGAAAATGAGAAAATTGCAGGACATAGTATCTTTCCTAATTTTGATCAAATATTTTGTGTTTCAAAAGCAGCCAAAGAAATTTTTTCTGGAATTTATCCTGAATTAGAAGAAAAGATAAATGTTTTCTATTCAATTTTTGATATGAATGAAAATTTGCAAAAAGCAGAGGAAACATTCAATAACTTTGATTATGATGGGATTAAAATTTTAACTGTGGGACGTCTGGAAGATGAAAAAGGACAAGAAAGACTACCTGGAATTGTATCTAGGTTAAAAGAAGAAAACTATCAGTTTAAATGGTTTTTAGTTGGAGATGGTCAATTAAGGAAAAAATTGGAAAAAGATATAAAAATCCTTGAAATTGAACAACATCTTATTTTATTAGGTAAAAAATCAAATCCTTTCCCTTATTATAAACAGTGTGATATTTATGTTCAACCTTCTAAACAAGAAGGCTATTGCCTATCAATGGCAGAAGCTAAACTATTCAATAAACCCTTGATTGCAACAAACTTTATAACGTCAAATGAATTTATTTTACATGGGATAGATGGATTAATCACAGATAATAACAGTCAGTCTATTTATACTAATATGAAGAAAATATTAGATGATGAAGCGTTACGAAAAAGGTTTGCCCAGAATAGCCAAAATAAAATAGTCGATACTTTTTCAGAAATGAACAAGTTTTATGCCCTTTAAGTCATTGGCTGGTTAGGAGAAACGTATGAGAACAGCAAACTCTATGAAAAATGTAGCTGTTGTATTGATTGGTCAAGTGTTAAATATTCTCCTTTCTTTTGGTGCTCGGATTGTTTTTGTGAGAATATTAAATGCAGAATATCTTGGAGTAAACGGATTGTTTACGGACGTTTTATCAATTCTTTCTCTTGCAGAGCTTGGTTTTGGATCGGCAGTAATTTATGGGTTATATAAACCTTTAGCCCTTAATGATGAAAAAAAAATAAAAGCTCTGATGAATTTCTATGCTTTTTCATATAAAGTCATTGGGTTTACTGTTTTAGTCTTGGGTTTAGGTTTATTGCCGTTTTTGAATATTATTATTAAAGATACTCCTGATATCTCTAATCTCAATTTTATTTATTTACTCTATTTAGCTAATTCAGTTGTTACTTATTTTTATGCATATAAGCGTTCGTTAATAATTGCAGATCAAAAAAATTATATTGTTACTTTTTATAAAAGTACTTTTCTTTTCATAGCGACTGTAGTTCAGGTTTTTGTTTTATTAATAACCAAAAATTTTATTTTATATTTAGCCGTTCGAATCTTATTCTCATTTATTGAAAATATATTTATAGCTCGTAAAGCAAATTCACTCTATCCTTTCTTAAAAGAAAAGAATAAAGAAAAATTAGAGATAGCTGACCGCAAGGATATTTTTAGAAATATTAAAGCATTGATGTATCATCGTATTGGATCAGTTGCCGTTGAAGGGACTGACAATATCTTAATTTCTTCTATCGTAGGTATTGTTTGGGTGGGATTATATTCAAATTACTCTCTGATTATAGGAGCTATTAATTCAATTATGAATCAAGTTTTTGAATCTGTAACAGCAAGTGTTGGAAATTTAAATGCTTTAGAAAGCAAAGAAAAATCTTTTGATATTTATAAATTGATGTTGTTTATCAATTTTTGGATTTTCGGATTTTGTGCCATATCGTTATGGATTCTATTAAATCCATTTATTACACTATGGCTTGGAGCTAAGTACGTAATGAGTCAATGGATTGTTGCTTTGATTGTTGTTAATTTTTATGTGAAAGGGTTTAGAAAAACAACGTTAGTATTTAAAGATGCTTATGGATTATTTTGGAATGATCGCTACAAACCTATAGCTGAAGCTTCTGTTAATTTAATTGTTTCATTAATACTTGCGAGATATTATGGTATTGCGGGTATATTATTAGGTACTTTTATTAGTAGTATGACAACGGTTGTTTGGATCGAACCATTAGTTGTATATAAAAATGGTTTTAAAAAAAGTGTAGGCGACTATTTTAAACGATTTGTAAGTTACGCACTAGCTACTCTAGCTGCAGCGACCTTAACTTCCTTAATTAGTTCCTTTATTTCAGAAGGGCTTTTATTAAACTTTTCTTTAAAAGTAATGGTTTGTATTGTTGTTCCAAACCTTTTTTTCCTTCTTATTTTTAGTCGAACAGATGAATTTAAATCCGTTTTGGAAATAATTAAGGTGCTTATTAAAAGGAAAAAAATATTAAAGTTAAATAATTCTGAGTAAGCAATGTTTTTATTATTCTAAAAAGGAGAAAACTATAATGGGATACCCAAAAATCAGCATTATTATACCCGTATACAATACGGAAGAATACTTAGAGAAGTGTTTGGATAGTGTTTTAAATCAAACTTTTAAAGACATTGAAATTATTTGTATAAATGATGGTTCACCTGATAATAGCGGGCAGCTACTAAAGCGATATTCTGAAAAAGATGAACGAATCATTATTTTAAATCAGCAGAATACAGGATTATCTGATGCAAGAAATAATGCTTTGAACTTTGTCAATAGTGATTATCTTATGTATGTGGATAGTGATGATTGGATTGAATTAGACACATGTGAAATTGCTTATCGAGCAGTGATAGAAGAACAAGCTGATATTGTTTTGTGGTCCTATGTTAGAGAGTTTTCAAATAATTCACTTCCTAAAATTATCTTTCAAAAGAACAAAGAAGTATTTAATCAAGAAGATTCTGCTTCTAAGCTGCATAGACGGATGTTTGGCTTACTAGGAAAAGAAATGAAACAACCAGAAAATGCTGATGCTATTGTTACTGCTTGGGGAAAGCTGTATAAAACAGAAATCATTAAAAATAATCAAATTAAATTTATTTCTACAAAAATAATTGGAACAGAAGATGCTCTATTTAATATTTATTATTTTGGCTATGTAAATAAATCGGTTTGTCTCAATGGAAATTTGTATCATTACCGTAAAGACAATGAATTTTCTCTCACATCATTATATAAAGAAAGACTCTTTATGCAATGTCAAATGAAATATGACCTAATGGAGTCGTATCTAACAGAATATTCACTCGGCATTGAGTATAAAAAAGCTTTAAATAACCGCATAGCGATGTCGCTGTTAGAGTTAGGACTAAACATGGTAGAAAGTGAAAAAAAAGTAGTAAAGAAAATCAATGAATTAAAAAAAATCCTTTCACAAGAAAGGTATAAAAATGCTTATCAACAAATGGATTTATTCTATTTGCCGATACATTGGAAACTATTTTATAGTTTTGCTAAGTTTAATTTTGCAACAGGTATCTACGGACTTTTATGGGTAATTAGTAAATTAAGAAATAAAAATAGAATAGAAAATGAGGAGGAATACAAGGCAATAAAAATACAAACGGAGGTGAGGTGAAGAATGGAAAACAAGCATGCTTACTTGATTATGGCACATAACCAATATGATCTATTGAAATATTTAATTCTTCAATTAGATGATAAACGTAACGATATTTATATTCATATGGATAAGAAAGCTATAGATTTTGATTTTAAAACTTTTAAAACTTTACCTTTGGTATCAAAACTTTATTTTATTCCAAGAATGGATGTAAAGTGGGGAGGATACAGTCAAATCCAATGTGAATTAGCTCTTTTAGCAGAAGCTAGCAAGAGACAGTACCGTTATTATCACTTATTATCTGGAGCAGATTTTCCTTTAAAAACACAAGACGACATTCACAATTTTTTTAAAACGTACGATGGAAAAGAATTTATTCATTTTTCTAAAGTAGAAAAAAAGGAAGCAAAAAGAGTTCTTTCACGTATCTCTCGCTATCATATATTTCAAGACTATTCTCCTAAAAGATCCTCTAAATTTTTAAAGATTTGTATGACAGCACTAGATAAATCCTTTTTAATCATTCAACGAATACTTGGAGTTAACAGGTTAAAAAGTAACCTACTAAATATAAAATTTGGTTCTTCATGGTTTAGTATTACAGATGATTTTGCTGGATACGTTTTGCAACATCAAGAATGGATCGAAAAACATTTTTCTTATTCAAAATGCGCAGACGAATTATTTTTACAAACGCTTATCTACAATTCTCCTTTTGAAAAACGATTAAGTTCTTATCGTTTTAATGATGATCATTTAAGCAATATGCGAAAAATCGATTGGTCTCAAACAAAGAAAAATCCAGAAATATGGACAGTAACTGATTATGACAATTTAATAAAGACAGATCACCTTTTTGCTAGAAAATTTGATCTTACTATTGATTCAGCATTAATAAAACAACTCTGTGGTTATCTGGACAATAAAAAATAAATGCATCCAAAAATCGTTGAGTTTTATTTTTCTACATAACGATACTTGAAAAAGTAGGGAGGTGACTGCATGATAACCATTATTGTTTCCATTTACAATGCTGAAGAATATTTGACTAAATGTTTAAATGATTTAAGATACCAAACCTATCATAAATTAGAAATTATTTTAGTCAATAATGGATCGACTGATTCGAGTGGAGAAATTTGCGAACGTTTCTCTAAAGCGGATACACGTTTTAAAGTTATTCATAAAAATGGAGCGGGTCTTTCTTCAGCTTTTAATGCGGGTTTATTAATCGCTAAAGGGAAATACGTCAGTTTTGTTAATGCGTTTGATCGTGTGGACTCAATTATGTTTGAGCATTTACTTTCATTAATCATTAAAACAAATGTTGACATGGTTGTCTGTGGTTATATTGAAGAACACTCTTCTAGTTCAAGTGAACAAGTGAAAAATTACGCTATGCAGGAGTGGTCAAAAACACAGGCTATTCAAAAAGAAATAAATCGTGAGACAGAACAAGGATTTATGCATAATAAGTTATTTAAGATGGACTTATTTAAACGCCCGAAAACGCTCCGATTTGATACAAGTATTTACACATATGAAGACTTATTATTATGTATCGAATGTATTTTAAAAAGTGAAAAAATCTTTTATACGCCAGCACCGTATTACCACACATTTAAAAAACGATATCCTATGAGAATGAACTTATCTAAATTCGAACAAGAAACAGGTTTGAAAACGTTGCTATTTATTATAGACTTATGCGTTTCTTTTAGTGAACTTGATAGTTCAAGATTAAAAGGAAGATACGCGTCATTGAATTTTGAATTGTTAATGAAAACATATGATCAGAAAATGGAAGAAAAAGAAGAGATAGAGAAATACGAAAAAAATCTGTATCAGTTTAAATTATCAGAGTTAGAAAATTTACAGCTTCAAATTAAGTGCTCAATTGCCCGTAAAAATTCGAAAATAAGTTATTTAATTTGGAAATTTTTTAAAAAAAGAAAATACTCAATAGCAGGAATGTGAATTCCACTATATTGAGTATTTTTTTTGTATTCGCTTATTTAGAATAACATGTGATAAAATAGAAAAAGAGATCTTTTGAATAAAGGAGTGAAATAATGAATTTAAAAAAGAATGATTATCCTACTGCTTGGACTGGAATAAAAGCAAGTCGTTTTAGTAAATATCGTTCCTGGATTAATGATCAAAAACCTGGAATATGTGGTTCATATGTTAGTGCAGTCTTATTGCATGATTTATATAAGCAACAGTATGGAAAAGATTTATCAAGAACGTCTCTAATAGAAGGACTAAGATCAGTTATAGACGAGACATTTGGGTATCGTGGAACGTTTCCTTGGGATTTAAAGCATGGACTGAACGTTGTTTTAAAAGGCAACTCTGATTACAATGCTAAACTGAGTTTTATTCCAGATAAAGTTGTAGTGGATTTGTTAAGTAGAGCTAATTTAATGCCTGTTGCGGTGGGAACAGCTAGATTACTAGGGAGTCCTTATCATAACCATTGGGTATTGGTGTATGCATATGGCTATAACGATGAGGGCAAATTATTTTTTAAAGCCTACGATAACCATGGAAAAAGTGCAGCAATTTTACCAGCTTCTCAAACGTTTGGTTGTGTGTGGGTAGAAGAAAATAAAAAATAGTAAGCGAAGGTTTACTCTTCTGCTTACTATTTTTTTATTTTAAACGTTAACTTTATTTAAGCGAACTTCATCTAACCGTTTGGTTACTAAATCTATAATTGCCTGCGCATCAGCAGGGTTTTCTAAATCATGCTTATCAATATCGATAATCATCGTTCAAATCTAATCATAAGAATCAAACCACGTATCGTATTGGCTATGAAGGTGAGTGTAGTAATCTAATAAACCTTGATTGCCTTCAATTTGCTCAAATAAGCGGCCTCTTTTTTCAATACGACTTAACACCGTTTCTAAAGAACCACGTAAATAAATTAATAAATCAGGAGATTTCTTTTTCATCCCATCTAATTCTTCCATCATGTTATCCAATAAATCTAGATAGGTATCCATTTCAGCATCACTCATATTGCCTTCTTCGTAGTTAATCTTTGTAAATAAGGCGTCTTCATAAATTGAACGATCCAACACGTTATTTTCATGTAAAAAAGCGGCTTTTATGCTACGAAAACGGGTGTTTAGAAAGTAAATTTGTAAGGAAAAAGCCCATCGTTTTGGATCCTCATAAAATTTTTCTAAAATGCGATTATCATCAACACTTTCATAAAAAGCATTGCTCCCTAATGATTCAGATATTAATTGTGTATAAGTACTTTTTCCAGCACCTATCATTCCTGCTAAAACAATCACTGCGTTGTGTTCCCCTTTCAATGGACGGTCACTCTCCTATCAAAGACCGGTGTCGTCTTCGGTTAATTTGCATCTATTAGTATAGCATAATTTACAAATCGAAAGAGGATGAGATTTAAATAAAGTTTGTTTTTATAGCTTAGTTTGAACAAAGCTTGACTCTTTTTATTGAAACAATAAAGACAAGGTCTTTTTATCAGCAATACCCTCACAAACAAGATGTTGTTCTTTTTGAAACAATAGGATAGCTAGCCTTGTTAAATCCCCAACAATACAATCTGGTATACCTACAAATTCATATCCAAATCCGAAAAGCATTGCTTGAACAGCATAGACGTCTTTTCCTTTTGTCTTGACTTGAATATTTCTTACTAAAGTAGCTGTTTTAATCCCCCATAAACCATCTACCGGTGCATGGATAGCTTCTTGAAATAAGCATAGAAGAGCTTTCTTTTTAATAGATTGATTAAGGAATGGTATCTCAATCTGAGCGCTAGTCAGCAAAAGAACTGTTCCACTCTTAATATGATCAGAAGGTAAATGATTTAATTTTTTTAACCATGTGACAGTGGTTTGGTGTTTTTTAGCGATACTCCATAAAGTCTCTCCAAATAGAACCAAGTGCGTTTCTTGTAAAGACACTATTTGGAGAGAGTTTTCCTTTGGATAATCAGCTAAATCGGAAGCAAACGGAGAAAGATTAACACCAAAACGAGCCAACCAATCATTTGGATCACGATGATTGGTTTCTCCTAACTCAGAAGAAATCCAATAATGTGTTTTCTTGCTTTTATTTTTAGAGATATTTCTAATATTTATAAGAACATTTCCTGACTCGTGATTGATAGTTATTCTCGAATCAGCTAGTGTATATTGTTTAAGAGCGATGAATCTTTCTTCATTTTGATAAGACACGTAATCCCTCCATCTAATAAAAAATCTTTTGATAAACAGCTGACTGTTTATAAAGCGATAACGAAAGTTAAATAATTATCGTTACTTTTTTTAAAAATAATCCATCTCTGAGGGTTCTTCTTTGAATGCATATAGTGTTTTTGCTATCATTAAGACAGATAACGGAATGAATACAATAATCATTTATTTTAAGAATTTAAAAATTAGGAAGGAAGAGTGAACAAGATGGATAGAATTGTAGAAGGAACTTATACGTCAACAGATGAAACTGTAAAAGCGGTAAAGAGGTTATTAAACGAAGGCTATGTAGCTGAAGAATTATTGATAATTACTGATGAAAAGTATGAAAATGAATTAGAAGACTTAACTTTAGTTGATGTTGAATCAGTTGAAGGAGAAGAAAATGGTGATGAAGAAGAGTCACTTTGGGATAAGATCAAGGCTACATTTCGGATGGGTGATTACAGTAAAGACAGTGAATCTAATACGTTAGTTGAACATGGTGTAGATGCAGAAATGGCAGAACATTTTAGTGAATCTTTGGAAAACAAAGAAATTATTATCTTGATTAATAGCACAGCTCCAGCTCACTCAAAAAAACTGTCGACAGTAAATGAAGAAGCTTTAAATAATGACGAATCAGAGACAATGATTCAAAACGAAGCAGATCCTAGCGAAGTAAAAACGAAAGAAGCAATGAATCCAGCAACAGGAGATGGAGAGCCAGTTGATCATTCTAAAGCTCAATCTGCAAGAGAAGATGTTCCAGGAACGTCAATTTCTTCTTCACCAGATAAAGGATTAGACCAAGATAATAATCAAGTAAATGAGGAACAACTTTTTAAACAAGATAAAGAAGAAATATCTAACTCAACTGAAAAAAAAGATAACAATGATAAGGAACTAGATATGTTTAAACAAGATAGAAAAGATGCGCCTCAATTAACTGGTGATGAAGAAACAGTCGATGCAGAAGACAGCAATCACGTTTATCCTGATAACATCAGTACAGGTGTTGTTGGAGAAGAGTTAGATGAAGACTCGAAAGTAAACTCAGAGCCTAGAAAAGTCGAACACCCAGGTTCAGATAAAGATATTCCAGAAAGTGACGCTTATTACAGCAATAAATATGAAAATGCTGGTGGAAAAACGATTAAAAACGACGAAGAACAGTAAAAACGTAAATGGTCCAATAAATGTATAAATTTATTCGGACCATTTTTTTCTTAAAAATATTTATATGGTTGATTTAATTTTGTATCCGTTTTATTTACTGAAGGCACTTTTTTATCTTTAATTATGGAGGGAAAAACATGACTGAAAAAAGAGTAGAAACTCAACAACCAAAAGAAGATTATTTGATGAATGATGAAAGTAAGAACGTTCACCCTACTCCGAAAACAGAAAATCCGGGATACCTTGCGGCAGGAAAGTTAAAAGGAAAAAAAGCGCTTATTTCTGGAGGAGATAGCGGCATTGGTCAAGCAACGGCAATTGCTTTTGCAAAAGAAGGCGCTGATGTTGCAATTCTTCATCTAGAATCAGATCAAGATGCTTTATATACTGAAAAAAGAATTAAAGAAATTGGGCAGGAAGCTTTAGTTCTCAAAGGAGATATTGGAGATGAGTCTGTAGCAGAAAAAGTAATGGCTGAGATAATTGCAAAATGGGGAACGTTAGATATCTTAGTCAACAATGCAGGCGAGCAGCATTACCAAGAAAAAATTGGAGACATAACAGCAGCACAGTTAGATCGGACGTTTCGAACAAATGTTTTCGGTATGTTTTATTTAACTAAAGCGGCTATGCCTTATTTATCAAAAGGAGCTTCAATTATCAATACGTCCTCTATAACAGCCTATCGTGGCAGTTCAACGTTATTAGATTATTCTGCAACTAAGGGAGCCATAGTATCGTTTACTCGCTCTTTTTCAGAAAATCAAGAAGTAATCGATAAACAAATTAGAGTAAACAGTGTAGCGCCGGGCCCTATTTGGACCCCATTGATTCCTGCAACATTTCCTGAGAAAAAATTAGAAAAATGGGGTAAAGATGGTTCCATCTCTCGTCCAGGACAGCCATATGAGTTGGCCCCTGCATATGTTTATTTAGCTAGTGCTGATTCAAGTTATGTTACAGGACAAACAATTCATGTAAATGGTGGAGTAGTTGTAAATGGTTAGCAAAACAATAAGAGAAGGAAGTGTTTTGAAAAATGAGTAAAGTAGTGGAATCCTCTTATCATACAGTAGATGAAACAATTTCTGCTGTAGAACGTTTATTAAGTGAAGGTCGAGTAATGAGTAATATCGTAATTGTAACAAATAATGATAATTATTCAGATATTCGAAATCGTACATTAGTAAAAGTAGACAAAGTTTCCGCTGATGGAGATTTAAGTATGTGGGAAAAATTTAAAGAAATGTTTACAGATGTTGATCAAGAAGTAGCTTTAGAACATTATGGGATTGATAAACAAACTGCTTTACGCTACAATAATGTTTTAAAATCTGGTAGCTATGTTATTCTTGTAGAAGAGATTCATGAAATTCCGATTCGCCACAATCTAGAAGATGGTCCTAAAGAATTAGGGAAATCGACGAAAGAACAAAAAAATACAAAACCAATTGGACAATCAGGTAGTGGAGCAAAAATTGTTTCAGATACTTCTGATGCTAGTGGTCAACAAGCAGTTTATACGGATAAAGATGCTAGTTTAGTGGATCAAAATATTAACTTTTTAGATGAACAATATGCTGGGAAAAAAGAAAATCCAGCGGATCCTAATGCAGGGTTCCAAAAGGCAAGATTAAAAAAACCAGTTGGCCAATCAGGTAGTGGGGTCAGAATTAATAAAGATACGACTTTACCCGATGGCGAGAGGGCAATGTCTAGTTTTGAAGATAGACAATTAAATGATGATACTGTAAAAGAAGACAATCAACGATTTTCTAGTGATAAAAAACCTGATTTAACGAACAATGAAGGTAAGCCGATTGAAAATCCACTTCAAGGGAAACCAAAAGATGGAACCGAATTTCAGCCAGAAGATGCTCCTGAAACAGCTGTTGAAGGTTCCCCAGATTTGCCACGTTTTGATGGCAGCTCAATCACAGGACAACCTGTTGTTGATCCATTGCAAGACGAAGAATGGAAATAACCAAAGAATAAACCGTACACCTGATAGAAGCAAAGACTTGCTTCTATCAGGTGTACGGTTTTCTTTTTTAGATAAATAGGCAAACTTCTGTTCTATTTTTTGATAGAATCTGTGGTATACTAAGACAATCAACACGAATATAGGAGGAGAATAACGGTGACTGACGATTTGTTTAAAAAAATTATCTCTTCAAAAAATACGACGCCTGATACAGGTCTACCGAAAATAACTAAAATTGAAACACAAAAAAGAAAAGGTCGTTACAATATTTATTTAGATGAAACATATGCTTTTCCAATAGATGAAGCTATTTTAGTAAAACATGCTTTGTATAAAGGAATGGAAATATCGGAAGACTTTCGTGATGAATTAGAATCAGAAGATGGATTTAGAAAAGCCTATACGAGATCTTTAAACTATCTGAATTATGGGTTGAGATCTGAAAAAGAAGTTCGTGATGACTTAGCAAAACATGAATTTTCAGATGTTGCAGATGAAGTCATTGAAAAATTAGAAGAGCAAGGGTATTTGGATGATTTGATGTATGCTGAAAGTTTCACTCGTACCGGAGCAAATGTTGGAGGGAAAGGTCCTCGGGTTATTAAACAAGAACTAAAAAGACGAGGGATTGCCGAAGAAAACATTGAAAAAGCTAGTGAACAGTATTCATTTGATCAGATGGTTGAAAATGGTGTTCAACTGGCTGAAAAAGTTATTCGACGGTCTTCACAGCACTCAACACGTGAAACTAATAATAAACTGCGTCAAAACTTAATGCAAAAAGGGTTTGATTCAGATATTATTACACAAGTATTAGAAGAAGTAACCGTAGAAAAAGAAGAAGATGAAGAATATGCAGCAATAAAAACACAAGGAGATAAAATTTGGCGCAAACAAGCTAAATTGAAAGGCTTCAAAAAAGTACAGAAAGTTAAAAGTAGCCTATTTCAAAAAGGATTTGCTGGAGACTTAATCAATCAATTTATTGAAGAAAAAGAAATGGAAGATCAAAACGAATGACAAAACAAAATGAAACAAAAGAATTATTGCAGCAATACGGCATTCAAATGTGGCCAAATGAGAAGATAGAGCGATTCAGAGCAACTTTAATGAGTTGGTATGATATAGAAAAACGAACACTTCCATGGAGAATAAATAATGATCCTTATCGTATTTGGGTTTCAGAAATTATGTTACAACAAACTCGCGTGGATACAGTTATTCCTTATTATCTAAACTTTATGAAACAATTTCCAACGATTAAAGACTTATCAGAAGCGGATGAAGATAAGCTTTTAAAAGCTTGGGAAGGTTTAGGTTATTATTCAAGAGTTCGTAATATGCAAAAAGCAGCCAAACAAATCATAACAGATTATGATGGTGAAATGCCTCGTGACCCAAAAGAAATCATTAAATTAAGTGGCATTGGTCCTTATACAACGGGTGCTATTGCTAGTATGGCATTTGATTTACCAGAACCAGCAGTAGATGGAAATGTCATGCGAGTGTTAAGTCGTCTTTTTGAAATTGATGCAGATATAGCCAAGCCAACTAGTCGTAAACTATTTGAAGTTGTCATGAGAGAAATTATTGATCCTTATAAACCAGGTGATTTTAATCAAGCTTTTATGGATTTAGGTTCAAGTATTTGCACTCCTAAAAATTATCACCCTGAATTAAGCCCAATTAAGGAATTTAACGCTTCTTATTTAAATGAAACTTGGGCAAACTATCCTGTGAAAAGTAAAAAGAAAAAAGCTGTTCCTATTTATTATGATGGCTTTTTAATCGAGAATCAAAAAGGAGAGTTCTTGTTAGAAAAACGCCCTGAAAAGGGGTTGTTAGCTAACATGTGGATTTTTCCTTTGTTAGAAAAAAAAGGGTTAGAAGAAAAAGAATCTTCTGAAGAAGAAATTTTATTGAACTTTCAAATACAATTAAATAAACTTTATCAAGTGAAACCAACGTTAATGAAGAAACCTTTTGGTGAAGTAAGTCATATATTTAGTCACTTAAAATGGACAATTGCTGCTTATTATGGAAAAAATTTTAATAATGAGACGGTGTTACCAAAAAATTGTAGTTGGGTCCATCCGGATGATTTTGAAAAGTATACCTTCCCTGGTCCTCAAACAAAGCTATGGAAAAGTTACTTGTTAGATAAGAATAAATAAGAAAAACCTGTAATTTTATTAATAAATTACAGGTTTTTTTTACAAACCAATTAATTCTCGTGATTCTTTCATTTTATCTGAGCTTTTCTGTTATACATAGCAGATTTTATGATATAATACTTTTGAGTCGAGTGCGAATGACACTCTCTGGTTGTTCTATTAATTTCTTGTTAGTTTTTTTATAAGAAAGAGAAAGTTGGGTTAGGATGCAAGTTCCAAAAGAAGGAGAATACATCACAATCCAAAGCTATAAACATAATGGAAGTTTACATCGTACATGGAGAGACACAATGGTTCTCAAAACTAGTGACCAATCGTTAATTGGTTGCAATGACCATACTCTTGTAACTGAGTCAGATGGTCGACGTTGGTTGACAAGAGAACCAGCAATTGTTTACTTTCATAAGCACTATTGGTTCAATATTATTGCAATGATTCGTGATAACGGGATTTCTTACTATTGCAACCTTGCTTCGCCTTATGCGTTGGATGAAGAAGGATTGAAGTATATTGATTATGATTTAGATATAAAAGTCTTTCCGGATGGTGAAAAACGACTATTAGACGTAGATGAGTATGAAGATCATAGTAAATTGTGGGGCTATCCTGATGATATTGACCATATCTTAAAAGAAAATGTCAAAGTTCTTGTTGAATGGATCAATGAAGAAAAAGGACCATTTTCTAAAGAATACGTCGAATTGTGGTATGATCGTTATCGTCAATTAGCAAACAAACAATAAGACTTCTACTGGATGAGAGATTTTATTCTTCTATAATAAATATAAAACAGGCACCTTTAAGCAAAGAAGGTGCCTGTTTTATATGCTTGTATTCAATGAACCTTTATCAACAAGTGTAAATATAAGAATAACGGCTTTCTTTATTCAAATGAGCTGTGTTATAATAACGAATGAAATATTAAATAAAGGAGTGAATCTTACTTGACAAAGAAAAGCGGTTTTAT
>JAVWJE010000011.1:0-32422 GCA_036639135.1 Carnobacterium sp.
CAACTCATTTAATAGCGTACTCCTTTTTTTGCTCTATCCTTGTTTTATTGCTTCTTCTTGATTTAATTGTTGTCCTATTTCAATCGCTAACTGTCTCTTTTCAACTATTTTGAAAAATGGCAAATAAATGAGATAGGAAATAAAAATAGTAAAAACTGACCAAATAGCTGCTGGTATATTGCCATTTGTTGCTAGATAAGGTCCAATGATGGGAGGAATCGTCCACGGAACAAGAAACACAATTTTACCGATGATTCCAAATTTCATTAGCAAGTAACTACTCGCTCCTAAGATCATCGGAGTTCCTATAAAAGGAATCATCATGATGGGATTCATTACAATCGGAAATCCAAAGATGACTGGCTCATTAATACAAAAAATAGAGGATGGAAAGGATAATTTTCCAAGAGAACGATACAATTTACTCTTAGAGCGTAACATCGCTAGAACTAACCCCATTGTAGCTCCAGAGCCCCCAATACTCATAAATAAAATCCAAAACCCATCCGCTGTTTCATAGGGGATCGGTTGACCATTTTGAAATGCTGCTGTATTGGCAGCTAAGTACCCTAAAAATATTGGCGTGGCAATGCCAGCTAAAACATTTGGCCCATGAATGCCAGAGCTCCATAAAAAACAAGCAAGTAAAGTGTACACCATCAAACCTGGTAAAGTACTCAAACCAAACACAAGAGGTTGAAAAATCCATTGTAAAATTTCATTAAGATTCACACCCAGTAAAACGCGAAAAATCCAGACAAATACGATTACTGCTCCTGCTGGTAGTAAACTCGCAAAAGAACGTGCAACGGAAGGTGGGACACCTTCAGGCATTTTAATCGTGATGTTGTTCGTCGTAAAGAAACGATAAACAAATGTAGTCAATATCGCGACCATAATAGCTGTGAACATGCCAGTTGCATCAAGCAATGCCGTATTTATTTTAAATTCATCCGTTAGCGTCGCTAAGAGAAAGGCAATGGTCGTAATTACTGTATTTGAGATAGGATCCACGTTGTATTCTACAGCCATATTGTATCCAATACCAATGGCGGAAATTAATCCAAGTAACCCAAACGTCACAGTAACGGGTGCATTTAGTTTTCCGGCAATTGGAGCAATAAATTCTGTCCAAGCTTTGATGGGAAGATTACCGATAATGAGAAAAAAACTTCCAGCAATCGTAAAAGGGATGGTCAATGTTAACCCATTTCGAATGGCGGTTAATATTTTATTTTCTCCCACTTTTAAAAAGAATGGCAATACAAATTTTTCTATTCCTGTCAGCATAATGTTTCCTCCTACTTAATTGTTCACTTAAATAACTATAGTTTACCTAACTAGCAGACTATTGGGAATTATTTCACCTCGAAGAAAAGAACTATGATAACTTAAAAACGTGTTTGATTTGTTCAGCAGTCTCTTCTGCTGATAAATCAGTAGTCTTAATCCTTACGTAATTTTTTTCTTGTATCTCATCTTCTCTCGAATTTAAGCGATAGTTGTTTAATGATTCAAGTAAATCTTTCTCAGAATGCTCCGTATCCCGTTTGCTTGGTTTGTGTTTTAAACGATTCGCAGATAAATTTCTAGCTAACCGCTCATCGATGTCTGCTTCTAGTTCAACAAAAAAGATTTCTCCTCCTGCTGATAAAATCAACTCACGTGTTTCTTCTATGAATTGCCAATCCTCTTTTGAATCGAAATCCCAAACCATTGTAAAAATAATCCCTTCTTTATCCATTTTTATCATTGATTGGAAGATACTTTTTCTAATCAGGGTAGACAATCGGAATGTTTCAGGTGTGTAATCTAAAAATTTGGATAATAAATCAATTGTCAGATGATTATGTAATAAAGGAAACCCTATTTTCTTTTCTAACTCTTGACCAACAGTCATTTTCCCAACAGCTTGCGGTCCGAATATAAAAATTAGTTTCATTGTCCTCTTCCTTTCATTTTAAAGTAATAAAAAAATTCAAACAACACCGGAACTTCTTCCCGTTGTTTGAATTTCTTTTTGAATACTAGTCTTATTGATAAATGGCTTTAATCGGATCCATTTTAGCAGCATTAACTGCTGGCATGATACCGAAAAATAGTCCAGTTAAAACAGAGACAGATGTCGATAATAAAATAGTTTTCATCGTTAATACGGGTTCTAGGTCCATAAAACTCCCTGCTAATACGGCTATGCCATATCCAGAAATCAAACCTAATATTCCACCAATAAAAGTGATAAAGGCTGCTTCAAGAATAAATTGAAATAAAATCGTTCGCGGTTTTGCTCCAATAGCCCGCCGGATACCAATTTCACGTTTGCGTTCGGTAACAGATACATACATAATATTCATTACGCCAATGCCTCCTACCAATAGAGAAATAGCGGTTATCGCCATTAAGAAGTTGACAATTCCTGCCATATAGCTTTCCATTTCTTGTTGCATTTCTTCATTAGAGCGATCTTCTTCAAATGTTCCTTGTTCATCAGGATACGTTTCTCCTAATTCTTGAATAATGCTTTCAGTAGCAGTATAGCGATCGGTGTTCTCTTCAAACTTAATTTTCAATGCCGTAATCGGTTTATACTTAGTCAATTCATTGTAAGAAGAACGAGTCACAACAGATGACGCAGCAGTCATATAATCATCTCCCCCGCCGGTTATTGGCGTGGCTTCATAATCATAAGGGGTTTTAATCCCAACTACTTGGTACATATAGCCATTAAGAGAAATGGCTTGTCCAATCATATCTTCAGGGTTATCAATCATAATACCATACTCAAATACATCATGAGACAAAACAATGACATCCTGATTAGCATCGGCTGCAGTCAAATTTCTACCATATAAAACAGAATGATCTTCACTATAAGGAGTCAATTGAACCGAAGACATTTGACCGAAATAATTAAAATCGGCATTGATAGTCTCAGTTGAGCCGCCCATTCCCATGCCTTCCCCATATTCGGGTAAAACAGATTTTACACCACTCGTTTTTTGAACTCGTTTCATATCAACTCTTGAAAAAGCAAAGGTTGATTCTTCATAATACGTAGGATCTTCAGACATTGGCATCACGTATTGAATCTTAACCTCATTTGAGTTGGTTGAGTCAGCTAGTGAAATGGTTTGCTGTCTAATCCCTTCTCCTAAAGCGGCAATGGTTACGACTGAAGCAATCCCAATGATAATACCTAACATAGTTAGAAAAACTCTAAGTTTATGAGCTTTCAAACTCAATAATGTACTGATTAAAAGATTGTGTGTCATAAACAAGTCACCTCTTCTTCAAAACAACCATCTTTCATATAAATGACTCGAGAAGCATAGGTTGTCAAGTCGTTGTCATGAGTTACCATGACAATGGTTTTCCCTTCATCATTTAATTGCTTCAATGTATCCATGATGATTTTTCCTGTTTCACTATCTAATGCGCCTGTTGGTTCATCCGCCATAATCAATAATGGGTCGTTAACCAATGCCCGGGCAATCGCTACACGTTGCTGTTGTCCTCCAGACAATTCGGTTGTTTTGTCTTTCAGTTTTTCTCCAATCCCAACTAAATTTAAATACTGTTGCGCTTTTTCTTTCTTTTCTTTTGCATGATGGATCCCTTTATAAACCATTGGCAATTCGACGTTTTGTTGAACATTCAATGATTCAATTAAGAAAAATTGTTGAAAAACGAATCCAAAAAAAGCATTTCGATAATCAGATTTTTTATTTTCATTTAAAGAAGATACATCTTCTCCGCGAAAATGATAAGTCCCAGAAGTGATGCGGTCTAAAAAGCCAATAATATTCATCATCGTTGTTTTTCCACTACCCGACTTGCCCATAATCATAATAAATTCACCTTCATAAATCTTTAAATCTAATCCTTTTAAAATAGTTGTTTCCTGTTTTCCACGTTTAAATGTTTTAGTCACGTTTGTTAGTTCGATTAGAGGTTGAGTTGTTTCTGTTTTTTCCATCTTTTCTCCCCCTACTCTTCCACGTTGATAGAATCCATTGTTTCTATATTAGCTGAGTCATCAAGCAACTGGCCTTCTTCAACCGGAATTTTTGAAGAGACAATTAGTTGATCTTCGGCTTCCAACCCACTCGTTACAATGGTATTTTCTCCTTCTTCTTTGCCCAATTGAACAACGCGTCTAACAACTGTTCCAAAATCATTTACTAAGACATAATGAACGTTTTCATCTTCGTGAAGAATAGCTTTTGTTGGAATGGTAATAGCTTCTTTTCCAATGTTAACAACCGCTTGAACATGATAGCCATTGCGAATGCCTTCTAACGTATCTAAAGAAAGTTTTACTGGGTAGCTAGACATGGTTGACGTTTGCCCATAATCGCCTTCTTCAGCACCAGCTTCTGTTGGATTTAAATCAATAAAATTTACCTTTCCCATAACCGTGTAATCATTAGAAATAACTTTGATGTCAGCTGTTTGTTCGCTAGCTAGTTTGCCTACGTCTTTCTCATTAACAGTTCCAGCAACATAAAATGAATCTGAAATAAGTTTTAAAATAGGCGATTCTGCATCTTTTACTTCTGGCACATAAACTTTACCTTTAAAAGGCGCTACGATATTTTTATAGCGTTGTTCTTTTAAAGAGGCAATATTGTTATATAATTCCGTTATTTCTGCATCTAAATCATCCGTACTCATATCCATTTTTATTTCTTCTAATGTTTGAGTTCGTTCTTCTTCTGGTAATTTATTCCAACTTTTGATGGCTAAGTCTCTTTTATAAATCGCGTTTGAGCGTTGGGTTTCCATTCTCGCAACTTGGTTCGTTGAATCGCTCAACTGTGTGGCTACTTCGGTATTTTCATACGTGTAAAAAAGGCTGCCTTTTTCTACCGTTTCCCCATTTTTCACTTGTAAGTCGCCTATAACTCCATAAGCTTCTTCTTTACGAAACTCTTGAGATTGTTCAGGTTTAACCGTTCCATTAACGAAAACTTGCTCCATACTCGGGACAGTAAAGTACTCAATGCCATATGGATCTTCAACTTCTTCAATTACTGGTTCTTTTGAAAAAAATACTCGCTGTAAAATGATTGCTGCAATAACTACTACTACTATTATTCCTAACACTATTCCTATTTTCTTTTTCATTATGTATCTCCCTTATTATTTAATCGTTCAATCTTTAACATGCCTAGCTGTTTTTATGTAACTTGTTTTGACTCCTTTTCCATTTATTTCATTGTCTTAGATTCTTTCAAAATAGCGGTTGCTTTTTTTAATTGTTATGCTAGCATCATACCTTATTCTTCCATTTAATTCTATCGTTTTTTAAATTAAGTTTCTTTTGTTATTTTTAGTACAAAAAAAGAAGCAAGTAGCCCATTAAATTGGACAAACTTGCTTCCTTTTTGTAACTTAAGCAAATGCTTATTTCACTTCAAATGCACTTTTACCAGTAGTTATGATATCACTTGTTGCATCTAATGATCCTTCTACTAAGTTCAAAACAGCCGTTTCTGTGTAGAAGGCAATGTGAGGCGTGTAAAATACATCGTCTCTTGCCATTAATGCGTTGAAGACATCATCTTGAATTGGAGCACCTTTTAAATCTTTATTAACAAATGAATGTTCGTTTTCATAGGTATCTAAAACAGCTCCAGCTAATTTATTGCTTTCTAAAGCTTCAAGTAAGTCTTCCGTTTTAACAATGGTTCCTCTAGCTGTATTTACTAAGAATGCGCCGTCTTTCATTTGCGCAAACAATTCTTTGTTAAACAAGTGGAAGTTGTCATCTGTTGCAGGCATATGAATGGATATCAAGTCTACTTCTTTCACTAATTCTTCAAGTGTATCGGTGTATCTCATTGTTTTGCGTGCCTCATCATTTGGATACAAGTCAAAACCTAGAATTTCAGCACCAAAACCAGCAAATAATTCACCCGTAATGCGACCGATACGGCCAGTTCCCACAATCCCAATTTTCATTGAGCGAACTTCTCTACTTAGAATCGATTTAGTCCAACTAAAGTCATGTTTTTCAACATTTTTTCTAATTAAATCCATGTGACGAATCATACTTAATGAAGCTGTTACAGCAAACTCAGCAATTGCGTTCGGTGAATAAGCAGGTACGTTTGTAATCAATAACCCATTTTCTTTAGCTAATTTCAAATCAAACATATCGTAACCAGCTGAACGTGTAGCCAATTGCTTGATACCCATTTCAGCTAATGCTGGATAAAGTTTCTCATCTAGTTTACCTGTTTGTTGGATTAATACGCCGTCTTTGCCTTTAACTTTATCAAGAGTATCCATTGTTAAAATTTCTGTTACACTTTCAACATGTACACCTGTTTTTTCGCTCCATACCATTGCTGCATCTCTTTCATCTTCGCGTGTTCCAAACATAATTAAGTTCATTTGTTATTCCTCCATTATAGTATCGTTTATCTATTTTTATAAAAGGTGATGATTATTTGGCAGTGAAAAATTTAAAGATATCTTTATCGTAAACTTTTAATACTTTACATAAAACAAAGTCTGCAAGGTACGCACTAGCAAATGGAATAACAAAAAATGTTAAAACAGCTACTCCAAGGTTAGCAAGTGCGCTACCTTCCATAAATTTAATCGCATTAATTGGTCCAACTAATCCTGAGAAACCAAAACCAGCTGAGAAAGGTGTTCCTTGAATATTAAAGATAGCAGCAAACACTGCACTAATTGTAGCACTAAAAGCAAGTGGTAAACAAATAACTGGATGTTTGATTAAGTTTGGCATCATCATTTTCATTGCGCCTAGACCAACTGATGACGTTACACCAATACTGTTTACTTTCAAAGATCCAACAACTAATGAAGCAGCTGCCGCACAAATACCTATGTTTGCTGCACCTGATGCAAGACCTGAAAGACCAATCGCTGTGGCAATCGCAACTGTTGAAATAGGTGAAATAATAATGATTGAAAATGAAACAGCGATTAAGATACTCATTAAAATGGGTTGTAATTCAGTAAAGCTGTTAATTAAAGCACCAATTGTTGAAGTAATCATTTTTACATAAGGAAGAGTGAATGAACCAACCGCACCAGCTCCTGCTCCTGCTAAAATTGGTAACAACAAAATGGTCATTGAACCTAGCTTGTTGCCAATGGCCATAACTAAAACCACTGCTAAAGCAGCTGTTAACATCGTGTTGATTAAATCACCAATACCAACAAGCATAAAGGCACCATCCGTAATCACATAAGCACCAGAGCCAACTAACGCAGCTGCACCAACAATAATAGTTTGCATTGGGTTTAATTTAAATTGCATAGCAATTAATACACCCACGATAATAGGAACTGAATATTGGAATCCTTGAACAACATGTAATAAAGAAAGGAAGATCTCCATTTTTGTTCCTAAAAACTTAAATAATTCTCCTAAAATAGCATTTGGAATCAAACCAACAACAATACCTGTTGCTGTTCCGGCTAAAACACGGTTTAAAAATACTTTTCCTGATAACTTTGTTTCATTTTCTGACATATAAATTCCTCCTAAAGTATGCTGCTTCTTTTCAATCTCTAAACTTTAATCTGTGTCAGTAAAATAGATGAGTTTCCAAATTTTTTCTGAATAAATAACAAACCTAACCGTTTTCTATCTTGTATTGGTTCCTCTTTTTTTGATGATTAGAAAGGTAGTTACATTTATAATATCGTATAATAGCAATTGGTTGTGCAACTATTCACTAACGCTTCCTTAGTATCACGTATTCTCTAAATTATGTCAAGGGTTAATTGGTTCTTTTTTCACAAATAGATAGAGCGAGCGCTTTATTTTCAGAAATTCGTTTTTATGAAAATTTTCTGTCTTTTTCAACTTAAAAAAAGTCTGATAACTAGAATAAGTGGTTATCAGACTTTTAACACATAAAAGATAAAATTAATTCTCTAAAGGATGTTCCCTTTTTTGTTTTTCTTCCAGTATTATTTCTTTAATATAAATGACAATCGTTTTGACCACTGCAAAACCAGGTACCCCAAACATAATTCCTACAATACCGGCCATTTTTCCAGCAACCAATAAAACAACAATAATCGTTAAGGGATGAATATCCAAACTCTTACCTACAAATTTTGGCGTCAAGAAATTAGCATCTATTTGTTGAATAACAAAAATTAATAGAGCAACTAAAAAGGCTTTTCCTGGAGAAATGGTCAACCCAATAATAAAAGCGGGTGCTGCACCGATAAAAGGTCCAATATAAGGAATCATATTGGTAGCTCCACAGATAATCGCTAACAATAAGCTGTATGGCAAACCAATAAAAAGAATCCCAATATAAACCAAAATACCAACTACAATACTTGCTAAACCTTTCCCACTTATATAACCAGAAACCACATCATTCATTTGGCTTAATAGTTCACTGACGTGTTTCTTGTATTTCGTTGGAAATAAATTTGCAACTGCTGGTTTAAATTTCTGCCCATCGTGAAAAAGATAGAATAAGATAATGGGAACCGTGATTAAAACAACGGTAAATCCAGTAATTTTTGAAACAATTGAACTAATACTCGTTGTAATGGATGACAAAACGGTATTAGAAATTGTGTCTAATGAGAGATTTAAGCGCATCAACACTTCCTCATAGTCTATTTTTTCAAAACCTGGAATTCGTTTAAGGTCTTCTGCTTGAATTTCGATATTCGCAATAATAGTGGGAATATTTACAATCAATTCACTTAATTGCTCCAATAACAAAGGGACAACTTTTATTCCAAAAGAAATGGTTCCACCAATGACCAAAACCATCACAATAATAATACCATAGGTTCTTTTTACTTTGCCTTTTTCAATCAGTTTGATAAAGGGATTCATTAAATAATACAAAAACCCTGAGATCAATACGGGAATAAATAAGGTCGAAAATAACGCATATAACGGCTGAAAAACGAAACTAATTTTGGTCGATATGTAAATCGTCAACACTGCTGCCAATGACCATAATGTCCAAAACAATAATTTTGAACTTTTAAATAAATTCATTTATTTTCTCCTTCTTAAAAAAACTCTCTGTTCGTCTGTTTTTTATCTTCTCTTGTTGCTTTAACGTTCTTTTATTTTTAGTTTAGTTTTAAATAAAAAGTTCATTAAAATAACAAAGTGAAAATTGCTCTCAAAGGCCACTTTACAGGAGAAAGACGCAAACTTCAACTGAATTTTCAAGAAACAGTTCTTCTAAATGAGACAAAAAATAATTTCTTAATATTAACTCTAGCAAAACAATAAAACATCCGGTTTCATGTGATTTTAATCGCTTGTCTAAAGATACAATCAGCCATATGTTCCCCTAATAGATTCTACTTAGTGTCGTTCTCTTTCAAAAGATCTCCTGTTATCTCCTTATCGTTAATTGAAAAGGTTAAAGTCCCATTCGTTCTTTGAATTCTTTCATGTACGAACGACTAATGGGGATTTTCATTTGGTTTTCCATGGTTACTTGAACGGTGTGATTAAACCAAGGCTGAATTTCTTGGATAGCAGCTAGCTGTACGATATAAGAACGATGGACGCGCATAAATTGTGCACTATTCAGCTTTTTCTCTAAAGCACTTAAAGACTCACGTGTCTGGTAGTCCTTTTGAACGGTATAAACTGTTGTCACGCCGTTTTCGACTTCTAATGCCAAAATCTCTTGTTGCTTAACCATATAAATGTATTCTTCTACTTGAATGGGCAACGTTGTTGAAACAGTGCCGCTAATGTCTTTTGTCTTTTCTTTACTCGAACAAACTAAATGATTGGCTTTTGTCACTGCTTGCTGGATACGAGATAATTCAAAAGGTTTTAAGACATAATCTTGCGCATTTAATTCAAAGGCTTTTACTGCATATTCGTCATAAGCCGTTGCAAAAATAATAAGTGGAGGATTTTTTTGTTGCTTCACTTTTTCAGCCAAGGTCAACCCACTCTCATTTGTTAAATGAATGTCTAAAAAAATGAGATCTACTGGCTGATAAAGCATCTTTTCTAGTGCTTCTTCAATGGATTCAGCTTCGACAATCGAAGCTATTTCAGGACACTTTTTTAATAAATAAGTTAATTCATTTCTAGATAACGGTTCATCATCAACGAGTAATGTATGCATGCTCTTCTTTCCTTTCTTTATAGGGAACCTTACAAGAAACGGTTGTCCCTTTATCTGAGGTCTCAATCGCTAAAGCAGCTGACTTGCCAAATAAACTCACTAACCGTTTATTCAAATTTTCTAGAGCCGATCCTGTACCTTTTTCAGAGGGAACAATTTCTCTACCCAATTTACTTAACCGGTCTGCCTTTATCCCAAATCCATTATCGCTGACACTTACTGTCAGATTTTTTTCAACGGCATAAACAGAAACCGAGACACGATTATCTATTTTTCGCCCTTCAAAAGCATGACGAATCGCGTTTTCAACTAATAATTGAATCATAAATGGTGGAAGTAAGACTTGGCTTAAACGTGGTTCAATCATAAAGTCTACTTGGTAACGTTCTGGAAAACGAGCTTGTTCAAGCGATAAATAAGCTTCAACGTGTTCCAATTCTTTTTCTAATGGAATCAAATTGGTTCTTGCCCCTTGAAGATTGGCTCTAAAGTAATGGCTTAATTGAATCAATAATGTGCGAGCTTGTTCACTGTCTACTCGAATTAAAGCAGAAATTGTATTGATGGCGTTAAAAAAGAAATGAGGATTTACTTGTGCTTGCAATGATTTAATCTCAGCGTCTTTCAATAACTTGCCTTGTAATTCGGCTTCTCCTAATTCGATTTGACTAGAAATGATATTTCCTAACCCTTCCGCTAATTGTTTGATGACATAAGTCAGTTCATTCTTATCTGTAAAATACATCTTCAACACGCCAACAGTCCTGCCTTTAGACTTCAAAGGAATAACAATCGCAGCTTCTAATGGACAGCCTTTATGGTGACACCCGATTTCTTCATGAGTGAGGGCTTCTTTTACCTTTCCTTCTCGTAATACTTCTTTAGACAAATCCGTCAAAATTTCATTAGAAGGGATGTGATGATCACTTCCTGCACCAACATGCGCTAAGATTCGTTCTTGGTTCGTAATACTGACCGCCGATACTTTGATAAAGCGCATGATAATTTCAGCAGCAGCCGTACAAGACTCTTCATGCATCCCTTGTCGAAAGAAAGGTAAGGTTTCATTAGCTAACTGAAGAACGTCATGTGTTTGAACCGCTTTTGTTTGTTCTTCTTGCTGGAGTGTGGCAATAATAATGGATAGGAAAATAGCGGTCCCTAAACTATTGATTAAAACCATTGGCACTGAAATGAAGCTAACCAACTCAATAGAATCTTGAAAATTGCTGCTTAGAATGAGAATACACAGCATTTGGATCCCTTCTGCTAATGCACCAATAATGATGCCTTCTATAACGGTTGGGTAGTGATTCTTTTTCATCGTTCTCATCCCATACAATCCAGCAAATAATCCGATTAAAATAGAAGAAACAACATAAATAAACGCCGCTTCTCCTCCTTGAGTAAACCGATGAATACCCGAAATAATCCCAACGCTAACGCCTACAAAAGGTCCACCAATTAAACCCGATACACCAATAGTTAACACACGTGTATTGGCTAGAGAAGCATTTGCAGCTAACGTGGTAAACAGCTGATCTGAAACCACTTGTTCTTTACTAATTTCTACTCCTGTAAAATTAGAGATAATGGCAAAAATACCAAATACGAGAATTAATTGCAGTTTGGTTGATAACCGATAACGTTTGGTTAACATCGTTTTAAAATAGCGAATATTCATGAGCATGTAAGCAACAATAATAATGAGTCCGACACGTTCAATCATCAAAATAACTAAATTTAACATGTGTGCATCTCCTATTTTCTAATACCCTTAGTTTAACATGAATACCCTTCTGTTTATTAAAAAATAAGACTAAAAATAAAAAGGTAGTGCTAGAACAATTGTCCCAACACCCCTTCCATTATTGATTTATTAATTAAAATATCCTCGTTCTTCAAATAATGTCAGCAACTCAACTGGGTGTTGAATCGTTTTGTCTGGCTGAATGCTTTCATTCGTTCTTTTATTATGGCGCGTATTCAACCAAATAACAATCCAACCGGCCTTTTTTCCACCAACGATGTCGTTTTGAAATGAGTCTCCAATATAAATCGGTTTTTCATTCCCTAGTGTTAAAGCCGATTCTACCATTTTGAATACTGCTTTGTCTGGTTTCATTTTGCCCAATTCGCCAGAAATAAACATCCGATCTTGATCTATCCATTTAGCCAAACCAAGCTGATCTATCTTTTTTTGTTGGTGGGCTGCAGCACCATTTGTTAATAAAGCTAATTGATGATCATTTTGAGCAAGCTTATCCAATAAATTTTCTATTGCTGGATACAACGTTAATTGTTTCTGCTCTTCTTCGTAGGCTTTTTGAAAATCTAACGCCGTTTCTCGACTAATCGACATGTCTGCTTTGTCGCAAGCGTACTGAATACGCATCACTTGCATCTCTATTTTAGGCAATGCTCCTGATTCACTTTCTTCAAATAACGCATCACTTTTCTCTCTATTCAACCGGTAAAGATGGTTTATCTCAGCGAGTGATACTTCACAAATCGTTTCATGAAAGGCATTTCTAAAGGGAATCAATTGATCATACAGTGTATCGTCTACATCAAAAATGATGGTGGCCATTTAATCTTCACAATCCTTTGCTTCATTTTTTTCACAATAAAATAACCTTACCATAGATTAGATCAGGTTATCTTGTTTTCAGAAAGATTCTCTAAGAACTCTAATAAATAGATGATAACCAACCTGAATTGCTCATTAGCGAATAGATTATTGAGAATTTCGGTACTATACTGTTAAAATGGACAACTGAAAGCAAAATAGCCGTTAGATTGTCCATTTTTCCTTAGATGAGACAAGCTGAGTTCCATTTGCTCATAACTTGTCTATTCCTCCGCCATTTTTGGACAAACAAAATGAAAATCTTCATATCTTGTCTATTTTTTCACTTTTGTAACTATCTTGATACGAATGAGGCTTAGCGCCAGAGTGCTGAACGAGCCTATTACCACTTTTTTTAGAATCTCATTCAACATGAACGAGTTTCTACCCTTAATATAAGGTGTATGTAAAAAAACGATAAGGAAACCTAAGATTGCTTCTTAGTCCTTACCGTTTTTGTTCAATATACATTTTTAAAAATTCAACAGCTGACTAGTTTTTTATTTATTCCACTATCACCTTAAAATTGTGATTAACTTCTGCTTTAATTAGCGGGTGTTTAACGAGGTAATCAGCAATCAATTCGCTCATATCTATTTGAACTTCTCGAATGATTTTATCTGCTGTAAACATCGGATAGTTTCCGCCACCAACTGCACGGTATTGGTTTAACGTGATCTCCATTTCGTCATCTGGTTGAACATCTTTTCCATGGTACACCAATTGCACAATACGTTCGCCAATAGGTTTTTTAGCATTAATGGTATAGTCTATTCCTTCGTACATATCGTAATTGTAATACTGGGGTTTAGGATGGATAAAATCTGGATTGATTTCAACTGAACCGTCTTTTCCTGCTTTAAAGTAAGTCGCTGAAAGTTCTAGAGCCGCTCTTATATCAGCACCTGTTACTTTTAAGACGGCTAGCGTATTTGGGTAAGTGTAATTGGTTACGACGTCTCGCATCGTAATCACATCACCAAATCCTTTGCCTTCATTAACAAATAAAGCTGTACCAGAAATGTCTGTACCCGTAGCGTCCATTTGTACTTTTTGAATGAACTCGACATAAGGATGCTCAACTGCACGAACGCGATGCGCATCTTGAATCCGCATGTCTCCTTCAACTCTCCCAAGCGGTTGATCCAACCACTCATCAATTTCTTCAAATAACAAGGTTAATTTTTTTGCTATTGCTTCGTCAGGAACAGCCGCAGCGGTTTCGATCAAACTCGCTTCGCTTTGTGTAACAGAGTAAGCCCCTTTTTCATTTTTCTCTAGAGATAAGGTTATTTTCCCAACAGCTTCCCCTCTGTACCCTGGTTGAATAACGGGAATGCCGTTTATTTTTGTCGCTATTAAGCGGTGTTGGTGTCCTGTGATGAGCGCATCCATTCCAGGTACTTCGGTCATTAACTGATACGCTTCATTTTCACCAGTCAAGGGTTCCGTGATTTCTCCCGTTTTTAAATCCTTTTCAAATCCGCCATGGTAACTGATAATAACGACATCAGCCAGTTCTCTCAAATGAGGAACCAATTCTTTTGCCGTTTCGACACCATTTTTGAAAGTCATATTTTTAATATGATTAGGGTGTTCCCAATTTGGAATATACGTTGTTGTTAGACCTAAAACAGCTATTTTGATGCCTTCTTTTTCAAAAATTTCATAGCCTTTTCCAAATACCGGTTCACCAGCTTCATTGAGGATATTAGCTGCTAGAACAGGGTAATTAGCTGCTGAAATGGCTTGGATTAAATACTCTTTGCCGTAGTTAAACTCATGGTTGCCAATGACTCCCACGTCATATGCCATCCTATTAAATACATTCGCTAAATCATCTGGATTTAATTGTTTTTGGTGCTTTGCAATATAATAACTAAATGGAGATCCTTGAATATAATCGCCGTTATCAATAGTTAATACGGGTCCTATTGCTGCTTTTCTTTCTTTTTTTAGAACCGTTGCTACTTTAAGTGCGCCGAAGGGCTTGTCTTGCAGTTTGGTACTGAAGTCGGTTGGTCTGATATAGCCATGTATGTCGCTTGTTGCTAAAATGGTCAATTCCATTCTGCCAAATCCTTCCAATCAATCGATTTTATGTACTTCCTTCAAGTCCTTTATACGATGATTATCCATCTAATTTCATTTATCATTTAAATCTGTAAAGCCGTTCTTTATTTATTGTAACGGAATTAGCTAAGATTTGAAAGCGAAACCATATCTCCAATTGTTTTCCTCGCCATTTTCAAAGTAATTTATTGAGAGAATTAATGATTAATGATCGTTAATAAATAGAGCGTGTCGTTTGTTTTTTTAAATAATACCTTACTATTTTTAGTGAAGCCCTTTCTTCGTTTTGATTTATTTATCAATAAACTATACCGTATGTTTAATTCTTTTTGTGAGCTATAATAAAGGTATACTAAACAGGTCATTCATCGAGTAATCATTATCAAAATACTAATCATGAAGGAGGAAGAGAAGTGAATAAATTAGTTTTAGGATTGATTGCTGTAGCAGTGCTAACTGGATGCGGCGCAGAAAATGCGAAAGCAAGATACAGCGAAGGAATAGAAATAAACGAAGAGACTATTCCTTACACTGGAACGGTCATCGACTTTGGTGAGACCCTTGCTAGTGGTTTATTTTTGGCCGACTTAACTCCAATCGACTCTCCAGAAGTTGCTTCTTTTGATGAAGTCATTTTGCTAACGGATGAAGTCTCTCTTGTTGACCAAAAATCCGGTAAGTCTATTGCCTTATCAGAGTTAGTAAAGGGAGATACAGTACAAGTTACACTAATCAAACATGCACCAACCACAATGTCTTTGCCACCTCAAATTGGAGGAAATGACATTGTAAAAATTGAAAAAGTAACCGATTAATAATGATTAAACACCCTTGTTCAACAACTAAAAAAGCACCTCTACTACAACATGATTCCCATTGTAGTGGAGGTGCTTTTGATGCAGTAGACATTTAATAATTGGGCCCTTATCCGACTAACTGCCCTTTACATAATAGAACAACTCAAATGTAAATGTTCCCGTGAAAGATCCTTCATCAAGCTTTTCAAATCCAAAAAACTGAATATTCCAAATACGCTCTAGTGCTTCAAGTTTTTCGACAAGATTTTGCATACTCCCTACAGTTTTACTCGTCATTTCAACTTCGTAGACGCTTTTTTTGTAGCTTTCATCCAGTCCTTCAATTGCTAGAGGTTCCCCTACCCGTACTATCTGTTGGAGAATAACGTTTTCTTTGGCAGCCAGCTTTTCAAGAACGACTATTTCTCGATTGACTTGTTCACCTTCAGGTAAAAAACTCCAAGTTTCTTCATACGCTGGAATAATCCACTCATCATTAAGACAACTTGCGTAATCATTGGCAACTCGCTGTCCATTGAGGCAAACATATCGGCAAATATGGGTACGATAAATACTAGTAAGAATGTTGTGATAAAGAACGCTAACGCCCCTACGACCAGTGGATAAGTCATAGCCGTTGAAATTTTTTGTTTGATTCGGTGCTGCTTTTCATAATAGTCTGCCATTTCTTTGAGAACTTCTTCCAAACGACCGCTAACTTCTGCTGAATGAATCATATGTACCAACAAATTAGGAAACAATTTTGGTTTTTTTGCCATTGCTTCAGACAAAGCGACCCCTTCTCTTATTTCCTCAGCTAATTCTTCCAGCGCCTCTTTCAGTGCCAAGCTAGTAGATTGAGTGGAAAGGAGATCCAATGCATCTACTAGCAATATTCCTGCACTCATTAATGAAGAAAACTGTCTTAGAAAGACAATGAAATCTTTTGATTTTAAAGAAGAACGAAACGTAATATCTTTGTTTAAGATTGTATTTAACTTATCTACTTCAAAGACAACCAGATCCATATGTTTAAGTTTTTCGAGAGCTTCTTTTTTACTAATGCTATCTATTTTTCCTTTCATTAGTTTTCCATCTCTTGTTTTGGCTTTATAGGCAAAAACGGCCATCGTTTTCCTCCTTTCTTATTTTTATTATTTAAGGATATAAATGATACCGTCTTATTTTTTCATCTTCAATGAGTTTCTTGATACTCATTTCCATTGTATGCATCCCTTGATCAACAGATGTTTGTAGTACATTAGGAATTTGATGCATTTTTTCAGCTCGTATCAAATTTTTAATTGCTGGATTATTAATTAACATTTCAGTTGCTGCCACACGACCATCACCCTTTTTATTCGGAAACAATCGCTGCGACATAATGCCTAAGAGAACATTGGCTAGCATCAAGCGGATTTGTTCTCGTTGTCCTCCTGGGAAAACATCGATCATTCGTTCAATGCTTCCAGCCGCATCTGAAGTATGCAATGTTCCAAGAACCAAATGTCCCGTTTCAGAAGCCGTTATGGCGGTGGAAATCGTATCCATGTCTCGTAATTCCCCTACTAAAATAATATCGGGATCTTGACGCAAACTTGCACGGAGACCATTTTTGAATGAGACGGTATCTGATCCTACTTCTCTTTGTTCAATGATGGATTGTTTATGCTCATGCAAATATTCGATAGGATCTTCCAATGTGATGATATGTCGATTCAACGTTTGGTTGACGTAATCGATTAACGCTGCCAGAGACGTACTTTTCCCGCTACCAGTAGGACCTGTTACCAAAAATAAGCCATACGGTTGTTGCACCAATTTTTTGGTGATATCAGGTAAACCCAAACTTTCCACACTGGGAATTTCTTTTGAAATGATTCTAAAAGCAAGCGAAAGAGCATTACGTTGGTAGAACACATTTACACGAAAACGGACGACATCAGCGATACCATAAGAGAAATCAATATCCCGTTTTTGTTTAAGTGCCTCCCACATATCTTGACTAAGAATGGTTTTAGCAAACTTTTTTGTATCTTCAAACGTGAGGTAAGCTTGTTTTTGAGGAATTAACTTTCCATCAATCCGAAATACTGGTGCAGATCCTACAACAAGGTGAATATCAGAAGCTTTTTTTTCATAAGCAGCTATTAATATTGTATCCAATTGTTCTATTATTTCCGCCTCCTATTCATTAGTCGAAGCAACCCGCAAAACTTCCTCTAGCGTTGTTTTTCCTGCTTTTACTTTTATCAATCCATCGTCAATTAAAAAACGAACACCTTGTTGTTTGATGTGTTGTTTGATTTCTTGGATAGACGTTTTATTCAACATTAATTCTTTTATTTCTTCTGTAATAACAATTAATTCGTGAATCGCCATCCGCCCACGATAACCGGTATGACGGCAAGCATCACAACCTTTCGCGAACGTAATCGTGTCGATTGTTTGATTGCGTTTTTCGAAAATTTCTTTTTCAACGGGTGTCGCTTTTCTTGTTTCAGCACAATCTTTACAAATTGTTTTAACAAGACGTTGTGCAACAACACCACTTATAGCAGATACAATCAAATAAGATTCGATTCCCATATCTAATAAGCGAGGAATGGTCTCAATTGCACTGTTAGTATGGAGCGTACTAAATACTAAATGACCAGTTAAAGCCGCACGGACACTATTTTCAGCTGTTTCTTTATCTCTTATTTCTCCAACCATGATGATATTTGTATCTTGACGCAAAAAGGAACGTAAGCCTTGTGCAAAGGTCAACCCAATCTGTGTATTGACTTGAACTTGGTTGATCCCTTCAAGTTGGTATTCAACTGGATCTTCGATGGTGATAATATTACTTTCTGGATGATTCAGTTCATTAATAGAGCCATACAGAGTAGATGTTTTCCCAGAACCTGTTGGACCGGTTAGTAAAATTAGTCCTGCTGGTTGAGCTATTAACTTCTGGTATTCAACTAATATATCCTGTTCTAAGCCAATATCCTCTACTTTTCTGAACATGTTAGAGATATCTAGGATCCGTAGCACAATTTTCTCTCCAAAAATAGTCGGCAAAGTGGACACTCGCAAATTGACTCTTTTACCCAAAACATGTGTACTGATCCGACCATCTTGGGGCAGGCGATTCTCGGTAACATCCAGTCCAGCTATAATTTTGATGCGAGCAACCAAAGAGTTCATTAAACTTTTTGGCAAAGGACGTTCATTATGAAGTAGACCGTCTACGCGGTATCTAACGGCCACATGGTGTTCCGTTTGATCCAAATGAATATCTGATGCACGTAACGAGACACCTGTTTCTAATAATTGGTTAAAAATTCTTACTGCAGGTGCGTCTTCCCCTTCGATGTAGTCAATATTTACTTCTTTTGAGTCGTATAAGCGGTTGATGGTTTGCAACAAATCATCTTGTGTCGCTATCACGGGTTGAACAACATACCCAGTAGAAAATTCTAGTTCTTCTATAGCATAGAAATCTAAAGGATCATTCATCGCTACAATCAAACGTGTATTCACTTTTTTAATCGGAAGCAATAATTTCGAACGCGCAAAATCTTTTGTTACTAACTCCAATACAGAAAGATCGATCGGATATTGATACAAAGATACACTTTCAAGTTTCAACTTAATTTCTAATGCATCCAATAGTTGCTTCTCGGTGATATAACCTTGATCAACCAATAAATCTCCCAATTTTTGGTCTTGCTTTTTCAAACTAAGCGCTTCTACAATCTGTAGTTCTGTTACAAGACCGGCTTCTTTCAATAAATCTCCTAATTTTTTCTTCTCAAAATCTGCCACATTCTCTCACCTTTCTGCTAATCTTCTATGATTGTTCCTGAATTTATAATGTCTTCTGGTTTAGGATCACTAGTCGTTCCTGATGAGCCGAAGGGAAAGCCTGTTGTGACAACAGATTTGTACTTTAGAGTCGTACTACCACCACTCATCATGAATTTATTTGCGATAACCGTACCTTCTATATGATAGCTCCCAGTTAAGCTAACAGTTCCTTTGCGATTTGGTGCAATAAGCATCATGTTGGAAATTGTATTTTGACCAGAAAAGTTAATATTTTCTCCCCCAGCTAAAAAAACACCATTAATAGAAATACTATTTACATTCACATTGGCTTTTTTTACAAGTATGTGTGCATTTATTTTTATATCGTTTGCCAATTGTAAATCCTTTTCTCCTAAATAAACTAATAAAATTTTTTTAAAATTTTGATTTTCTCTGAAAGAGATACCACCAGAGTTGATAGCAAAAGAATCTTTAATAACGATTGTTAACATTCCTTTTCCTTCAACTAAAACATCTCCACCTATATTCAAGTTATTCACTAAAATTGTTTTATCAGTTTCACCAGTATCAATTGAAAGTTTTGCACCGCCAAATGTTTCTAATTTCGGAATATAAATATCTGAATCTAACGTTAACTTATACTGACTCTCTTGATTGAATGTAAGATTTAAATTTCCGTTCTCATCTTGAACAGTATGAGTTCCAATTTTTTTAAAAGGTAGCTTTTCAGTTATTTTTGGTGCACGGATCTGTTCTATTACGGTTCCGTATTCTTGAAAATTTATATTCTCAATTTGAGTAGAGAGATTAGGCAGTTTATCTTTCATATAATCCGGATAATTTATTAATTTATCCGGTGTCGTTTGGTTAGAGTAGTGCAATGTTGATTCTCTAAATGAACCATAAGTTCCTATCTGAACTGAATTATTTTTTATAGACTGAATATACCCATTTCCTTCCAACGTACCACCTAATAGCTTTATTTCTTCGTTCACGTACAAGGCTGTCTTGGCAGGGATTTTCGGCATTCCGCCACCGGTATTCTTATCGACCCACTTAACCGTTAACTCTTTTGAAACCGATCTTTGCTTCCCGTCTACTTCTCCAGTGGAATAGATGGTGCTCGTTTGCGAGTCTGTCCCACTTAGTTTTTCAGTTTTAATTGTTGCAGTAGGTTTGTTACCAAATTGTGTTCCAAAATCAACCTTAGATTTTCCGTTTTTAGAGGTCAGAATCGTTGAAACGTTGCTATAAAAAGCTCCTTTAGTGGCGTTCTTATCATAAGCGTTTAATACTTCCTTTTGAATTTCTTCATACGCTGCAACGGCTCCTGCTTCTGCAACATAATAAGCGGAGGTATCGTCACGAGTAGCATCACTCAATCGATAGCTTCCAATTGTAAGGGTTCCGATTGCAACACCTAATACAGACAATACTAGAAGCACCATTAACGTTAAAACCAGGCCACTGCCTTTTTCTTCCTCTCGGAGTTGCTTGATTCCCATCCTTATTCACTCACTCTCTGAAATAAATCGTCGTTTGATAGTCTTTAGATTGATTGTTTTTTTCTGCCTTACTTTTCAATATAATTTTTATGCTTTTTGTTTCCGGTTTAGCAGAGACTACAAAACTATCAACGTCTTCTGCCAGAATCTGAGCATCATTTTTTAAAAGTTGCGTTCCTTCTTTTTTGAACGACTCACCTTTATCAATCAAGAGAGCATCCCCAGCTTCTGATACGGTTATAGAGGCATATGAATTTTTACGAATATCTCTAGAAATAACAGAAAGCGTATAAGCATAGTCATTTGATTGGTGGGCAGAATAAGATTGTGTCAGAAACTGTTTTTGTCCAAACATATGTACTGCTCCCGCCAATGCAAGCACAACCGAAAGCAAAGCGATACTGGCTAATAACTCTATGAGTGTCATTCCTGTTTCATCACGTAATTTAATCTTTGTTCGCTTTTGTTGCACTAAATGACAAACGGGTCTCCATTTGAGCATACGTCTTCCCCTCCTTAGATACATTTACAGTTCCTGTATAGAGGGTTTCCTCTGGTTTTTTTAAAATGGTTGATTCAACACTAAATCCAGAAATATTTTTAGCGTTTTCAGTCTTAATCAGATTTAGGGCTTCTTCTACGGTCTTTGTCTTAGAATAATAGGTAAGTAACTCGATAGATTCTTGTGCGATAAAAGTTGCTTCATTTACGCTATCGGTTTGCTTATTTGTTTTGGCAGATTGGATAAAAAAAGACAAAAAAGTTGTGACGATAAGAGATAAGATTAAAATAGAAGCCAATATCTCCACAAGAGTCATCCCTGTTTCTTCTGATAATATTTTTTTTATATATTTCTGATACCAACTTTTCATAATCTTCTTCCTTTTTTTAAAATAGAGTTAAAATAAATATTCCTTTTTTCTATACGATCATCATTAAAGATAGTTTTTAAATGAGTAGCGATCACTCACATTCAAATTCTATTGATATTCCTTATCTTTCATCAGCCAATAGTATAAACAAATGAAAGTTACAAAAAGAAACAACTGCTTTTTCCTGTCCAATGATAAGAATGAATAGCGCAAAACAGGCGTTATCCGCTAATAAATACTATACAGTATTTAATCAAAAAAAACAGTTAAATAAAAAAATAAAATGAACTTTAATAAACAACAAAGAAAAGGCTTACATTACTTTTGTTTTAATCCTTAAAATGGTGTTTCTAAAACTAGTAAATCATTAATAGGGACAACATTTTCTTAAAAAAAAGCACAAAAAGAGAACTAGCACGAATACTAGCTCCCAATTTTGTTAGTCATTTACTTGTTTATTTAACCATTGCTAAAGAACCCATTGGATCCCAAGGTTCTAATTCAATAACAGGTTCATCTAATGCTTTCAACCAGTTATCTGCAACACATTTTTTGTCGACAGCTACTTGATAGGTAAACTCATCAAACCATTTGTCGCTCATTGAGAAGATGCCTTTTTTACCAGACTTATCGCCCCAACTATTTTCAACTTTCCAAGTCAACGGTTTGCCGTCATTGTCTAAGTTCACTCCAACTAACACCATTGCATGCGTTAATAAGCTTTCACCATAATCCAAACGTTGCGCTTTCGTCATTTTTAAGCCTTCACCAAGAGTTAAATCATACTGGTAGGTGTTTTCATCCATCACGCCAGCTTCTCTTTCAGACATTTGTCCGACATCGCAACCAAACCAAACAGGCTCTCCAGCTTTGATAGACGCAATGGCTGCATCTTTTAACACGTCAATCGGTGTATTGATGTAACGAATCGGTTGACCTTCTTTAACGGTACCTAAGTACTTAACCGTATAAGCTTTGCCATAAGGTTTGTCTTCTGTTGGAGCGTTTAATAAACTAACCAGGTTCGTTAAGTCCCAACCAACGTATTTCTTAAAGAATTCTTGTGGTGTTATATTAGCAATACGGTGGAATTCATTATCTTTATCTCGGTAATCATAGGTAAATTCTTCAGGAACTTCCCCAAGTGCTTTTACTAAAACATTATAAATAAAGTACAACATCTCTTCTTTTTTAGTTGCTAGTTCTTTTGTTGTTTCTCCATTTTTATGTGCGTCACGTAAAACACTGGCAAATTCACGTAATTTTGCGGTTAATACTTTGTTTAGAATAGCTGTATGAGAAGAATGGAACGTTTCAGGCATCACTGATTTAGGAACAGCACCGTATTTTTCTAAAATACCAGAGAACATATCCCATTGTCCCCCGTCTTGAACAGGATCCATTAATAAGTGAGCAATGATTCTTGAATTTTGGGCTTCTTCTAGTGTATCTAAGATGCTGTCTAAGAAATAGTTGGCTTTTTCTAATTTATCCCAAAATAAAGTATAGTTTTGAGAAAACTCAAAGGTCTCTACATTTAGTCGGTCCATTGTCCCAACACGCGCGGTATTTAAAGCCGCAAACATCCAGCAGCGTCCACTTGCTTGTTGATTGGTAATTTCGCCACGTTTTGTTTCTTGTGAGAAAGAAAACGGGTGACGTCTAAGCAAGTCATTGTCTAAAGAAGCTGTATTAATTCCAACTTTAGCAATTGCTCCTTTAATCACTTGGTTTTCACGATTTCCTTCAAATCGTGTTTTAAATTGATTTAATAGTTCTGTATTGATTGTCAAAAAATCTCCTCCTCATTGTTTCTTAACCTTAATGTTACTCTTCTTTAACCTGTATTTCAATTCATTTTAGAAAACAAGTGATTTTTATGTTTCAGCTAATCTTTTGTGGTCAACAACTCTTTTTACTTTAGTTAATACGCCTTGTATCATAATCCCAACACTGACTCCTAAACTATCAATGCCAACATCACTTAACATAGCTTCTCTGCCAGGCACGATGGTTTGGTGTAGTTCATCTGAAAAAGCATAACTAACACATAAGATCAGCGCTAAGATGGACGACTTCCATCCGCTGGTTCCATTGCTTTTAAAAGCAATGGTTGTTAAAAAGCCTAGAACCAAATAAATAAAGAAATGAGCATTTTTCCTGACAAAGTGATGCAAATCAACAGGAGCAAAATAACGGAGCAAAACAGTTGATAAACTATAGAAGAAAACGAGAACGAGTAAAATAATGACGCCTTTTTTTAAATCGATTTTTATTTGTTTTTGTTTGATTATCTTTATAATTGCATACCCCAATACCACACACATCAACACTTGCGAAAATTTAACAACTTGAATCGTTACATAAATCATCTCTTGGCTTAAATCAAACGATTGGCTAGCCGGTTGTGACGAAAGATAAAAGATCAGTCCCATCCAAAACAAGACCGCTGCCCAAGAAATCACTTGTTTCATTGATCGATTTAGCATTGATTCACATCCTTTTTAATATTCTTCTTATTTTACAGGTTTTAGCTCCTAAAAGCACTAACTTCATTAAAATAATGAGAAAGTCTTCCATAAATGGCCGACTTTTTTAGTGCCTTTTGGTTTAAAGTTCGAAAATGGACAAGATTACGTATTTTCTTATTCCACTTGTCCAAAAGTTAAAAAAATAGACAAGTGGATGACTTTATTTCATCAACTGGGCGGTTTTTAGTTCAAAATGGATAAGTTAAAGATTTTATAGCTAAACTTGTCCAAAATCAGCTTTTTAAGTCGGGTCAAATAGTACAAAACGAGCACAGCGAGACTTTGAACCTTTAATTTGTTTATTTATCTCATTTCCGAAAGGCTGAAAATATGTATAAAACTCTAGCATACAAAAAAGCCTTCAACACAGACGTTAAGCTGTGTTGAAGGTTAGTTTTAGCTTTTCGATTAGATGATTTCGAAGATTTCTGTTTCTATTCGTTCTACATAGCGCGCACCGACTACGGATGCACACAAGTCGACTCCTTCACTTTGGAACAATTTTAATGCGCTGATGGCTTCCATAGCCAACTTAGCATTTTCTGGTGTTAATGTAAGCAGCGGATCCTTCACGCTCATTGATTTTGCTTTTCCTAGACTTGTATTGAATCTTAATTCGAGTGATTTTGCCATTATTTGTTTCCTCCTTTGAATTTTTATTTAGTAGGTAATGATTTATTATTAGCGTGTGTAGCGGTATTCTTCAGCAACCACTGTATATGAAGAAGGTAATGCACTTACTTTTTCTAAAGCTGCTGTAAAGCCTTCAACTTGTTCAGGTGTTACTCCTTGAATCGTGTCTGCATAGTTGTATCTGATAATCTTCTCATTCACTGCATCCTCGAAGTGGACTGCGATTGAACCTTTATTCCATTGTTTTGCCATAATGTGTAGCCTCCTGTGTTTTATTTTTTGTAAGGTTTGTCATGACTGCTTACACCCTTAATAACGTTTGGCTTCTTTTATGTGTTACCCTATTGGTTTTAAATAAACTAGAAAAGGCTGCAACTTCTTTACTATGCTTTTGCGCCATTGATAAATCGTCTTACGACTGACTTGATTCTTTTCAGCAATCTCTGTAACGGATAAACGATGAATGACAGCGTCTATCAAGTAAAGTTGTTCTTTTTTCGTCAAACACACCAGCATTTCTTTAAACAAGTCCATCGTTAAACACTCGTTTTCAAACTGTGATTGTCTATCCGGGTAGTTTTCTTCCATTAATTCAGGCCAAGCCGATTCATTTGATGACTTGCGCCGTTCTTTTCTGAGTAGATCTTTTATATGCCACTGGATCTTTGTAAAAGCAAAACCGCCAAAAGGGTAAATAAAAGCTTCATCTTCTGGGTCTTCTGGAAAGGTTTCATAGGCTTCCACTAACTTTAATAGACCTTGTTGCACAAAATCATCGTAATCCGGATGTGATCTTTGGATCCCTATCCTTTTTAATACGCCAAAGACAATCCTACTATGGCGTTCAAAAAAAGCCGTTTCATTTTCACTAGATAATTTTCTTATCATCTCAATCATTCCTTAAAAGAGTGTTACAAGGCCTTGTACTCGCCTAGAATAATCTCTTTAGTGTTCATGTGACAACGCTTTAAACAAGTTAAAAACGAGCTTAAAAACAAAGAAAAAACAGTGTTTATACGCAAATGCTTTCTTTTTAATTTATTTTTTCACAAAACAATTGAGATGATTCTTTTATTCGGGTAAATTAAAGGGGTTTTATCTCATTTTAACTAAAAATAAACCTTTTAATCCAAAAGATTATTTACTATTTATTTAGTAGCTATCCTTTACACAGTGAGTTATTGCCACATTTCATTATAAATAGATTAGTCTATTATAAAAATTTTCTCATAAATGTAAAAGATGAGATTTCTTTCGTGAAATCGGTTACAATACACTTGTAATACTATTAGTATGACTCCACCTAGGAAGAAGGAATGTTAAATGGTAAAAGATTTTGATCAGTTTCAAGCGATTGGTACATACAAAATATGGGAGAAGGAATTTTTTCATTCCGTGCATTACCAAGTTAATCAACGATTAAGCTATGATGATTTTCTGTTACGAGAAAAATTGCTTTCAACCAGTGAATACACTCAGAATAATCAACAAAAATCGATCCAGTTTACCCAAACAGATTTGAAAGAAATCGCTGATAACTGCATTGAATTCAACCATATTGTGATTACCAATCAAGTCATTTATGTCAAAGACATTAGTGAGTTAAAATCTACGCCATTTAATACTCTTATCTTTTATTTGAACCAAAATCCTACCAAATCATTGGAAACAACTACTGAAATTATGAACCGTTACTTTGAATCTACTTTTATGAAATATGACTACATTAAATTAATCGGACGCTGCATTGGTATAAATAAGTGTTGCCCCTATGTATACAACCAGCTAGCTTACGTCCCTGAAAAAGGACCGACGAATGCACCAGTCAGTTGGTATGCCATGCACCATGTCGTGCATGCCATAAAAAATAATCACTCAAATTTGACTTCTTTGCACTTTCGCAATCAAGATGAATTATCTTTTGACCTTGGTAAAAAAGGCTATGAGAAACAATTAGAACGAGTCATTAATCTCTTTTCGCTTCAGCAATTGTTCAAGCAAAGAGTAATGGCTGATTTTGGTTTAGCTGAAATCCCGTTAATCGAGAAAGAATTAAATGTCATTCAAAAAAGATTGCAAATTGCTTTACCTATAAATGTAGAGCCTGATTCTTTACAACGTTTTCTAAGCTATTTGCTTTACTTTAAAGTACAAGAATTACTAACAAAAGTTCTTGGCGAGGAAAATCCTTTTATCGAAGATATTATGTCTACCTTTAAAAAACCGCCTTTTTGTTTCCGATTTTATAAATAAAAAACATGCCCTCTAAAAAAACATAAAAAATCCGAGCAAACACTCAACAAAGAATGTTGTTCGGATTTTTTGGTCTGATACATTTAAGGGTTTAATAAGTAGGGACTCTGTCTTTTATATTTTTTTAAACCTTTATTGTTTTAATTATACCTTCTGTTCTTTATTCTATTAGTAAATTAGTTCATTTAATAAAAATTCTAAAAAAGATTTAACTTAATTTGTTTTTTTTCATGGACCTACTCCAATAAAATTGAATTTAGTTGTGAACCAGAAACGACAAAGAATCCATTGTTCACTTGTCTAGCAAACAACCGATTTTTAATCATTCGGTATCATTTTTTTATAATCATTAATTTTTATAGACATAATCTGAATCGCCATAAGTCTCCCAATTCATCTTTTTTGCCCAATCTGTTGAAAACTTCTTAGACAGATCCAGATTGTGTTTTCCACCATTCACTTTAACATAATCGATATACCCTAACCCATAATTATAGCTTTGAATCGCTGTGTTTAAATCAACGTTTGTTTCATCCATACGATCAATACTTTGTTTGAAATAGTCAACACCTGTCTTGATGCTTGTTAAAGGGTTTTTAATCGTATTTGGTGGCAAATCAATGGATTCACTTGACTGCATGATGTCTAGTTTCTTCCCACCTGATTCTTGCTTGATAATTGCTAACACAATAGGCGTATACTCTTCCATGTCGTATTTTTGTAACTCAGCTTTAACGAGAGGTTGCCATATGCGTACGGATAAAGGAATGGAACCTAAGAAGAAAAATAATACTGGGAAGATAGAAACGATTAAAATCGTCCAAACAAGAATATGCGCAGACTTTTTCATCCCTGTTTTTTCACTTTTCTGTCTCATTCTATCCCTCCTTTTTACATCTTCTCTAAAATTTAGTCTAACATATCCGTTATAAAAAAATCCATTACGCTTTTCAATCATTGGGAATTCAATCGTCGTAAAAGATTATAAAACTGTAGCCAGAACCCATAATGGTGTTTGTCATGAGTTAGAAATGGACGAGTAGCTGGGAAAAGCTCATAATCTCTAATCAACCTATTTATCATAAGATTTCTTATCATAAAATAGTGTTAAACTATAAGGCTTTTCATTTGATCCTTCCCACATGCTGCCTTTAATTAACAGACTGACACCAAATCCTAAGTCATTGTAATATTCTGTAGAATAATTATCTCCAAAATGAGGATCTTTTAAGTCTCCTTCGAAAGCTAAAGCTTCTTCAATAAAAGGATCTTTTGAGAAATTAGCTGTTTTCAGTATGGTTTGAATGTCTTATTCATCTACTTCAAAAAATGTGATCTGCTTGACTGTATCATTCGTTACATCAGCCGATACTGTAAAAATACTAGGATACATATAATTTATTTCTTGTTCCTCGTCAAATTCATAAGATTGTATCTCCATTTCTGAACCTAAATACGCTCTAAAAAATTCAGCTGTTTCTTTGCCATTTTCGAGATTGTATGCAGCTTTTGTTTCATTGACTGATTTACTTTCCAACGAATCCTCTGTTGATTCTGAAGAAGCAATTGTTATATTCTCTTTCTCAACAAGATTTTTTTCATACCATTATTTTCTGAGCAGCCAACTAAAACTAATACTAATGCTGTTAAAATCGTTCCTTTCAGTTATATGATGTGTTCAATGATATAGTATAACTCTAAATTTAATTTAAAGTTAAATTAATTTCAAGCGATTTTCGATAAACAGAAACCCTTAACACCATACCATCTAAATGACTTTATTCTAATAAAAAGAACTGCTAGAGTTAGCAGTTCTTCTTTACCTTATTTTAAGCATAAACCCTATAAAAAATAGTAACACGATTCATAAATCTTTACTCTTTAAATGTAGTCAAAGACAGTTGCGATGGTTATTGCTTTTCAAAGACTGTAACTGATGAAACGCCATGTTTTTTTAACAAAGCAATCGCATCTTCAAAATGATAGCCATAATACGCTATAGAATGAGCATCTGAGCCTAATGAGAAAGACTTCCCGCCTAATTCCAAGTACCATTCAATCATTTGTTCATAAAGGTCTACGTTGCCGTATTGATACATACTGCGCGTGTTTAATTCGAATGCCATTTCTTTATCGATCACTTTTTGCAAGACTTGTTTTAATACCGATTCGTGCTCTTGCAATTCTTTTACAGAAACATCAAACAAACGAATCCCATAATCAAAGTGAGTTAAAACATTCGCCGTTGAAAACTGCTCAACAGCTTCCAATAACAACGGGAAGTACTCAGTCATCACATCTTGCACGTCTTTTTCTTTGACAATTGGTTGTAAAAAGTCGTATTCACCGTTTTGGTGGACACTCAACAATTGCACATCAAAATCTTTTCCTTTTAAGTAGTCTTGTATTTGAGCATGAGATTTTTTAGTATAGCCAATTTCAATTCCTTTACGGATGCGATGGTTGTATTGTTTATTTAACAAGTCGATTGCTTTACGATACTCATCATAATCCAAAACAGTATCTTTACCGCCCATAAAAAAGTCATTAAAATCCAAGTGTTCAGTCGTCACGATTGGTCCTGTTGTTTGTTTTAGATGAATCTGGTGAAAAATAGGTATGCATATGCTGATCATAGATACTCATAATTCCATCTCCTCCGCTTCTCATTGTAAAACTTCTCTCACTGTCTACTCTACCCGTATCTCCATCAAACCTCAAGGCAATTGCGTTTTTCAAAACTTAAATGAACGTCTTCTTCAATTTGGAATACATTAAATGAGCGGTATAATTTATCCACTCACATTTTTATACCAGCACAATCAACATGATAACTTAAGATATTGCCATTCATTGATTGATCAACTACCTTTCCTTTAAGATGATAGCGTTCTTCATCGGGGTCAAGTGGAAGCCGAGACAAGTCAACCACATCAGGGTATTTCGGCTCAAATCAAATTGAACATAACCCTCTTTACATTAAAAAAACCTACCTCTTAATGAGATAGGGTTCGTTTTGTTAATAGTTAATTTTTTGACCAATGAAAATTTTATTGGCATCTTTAATGCCGTTTTTGTCTTGTAACGCTTTTACCGTTGTTTTTAATTTCTGTGCAATTCCACTTAAAGTGTCACCTGATTTAACGGCATAAACTCCAACAACAAAAGAAACAGTTTTTCCAGGAAATTTAAGGACTTGCCCCACATTGATCACGTTTGCGTTTTTAATTCCATTCAAGCTTTGCAACGCTTCAACCGTTGTCCCATTCTTAGAAGCTATTCCGCTTAACGTATCGCCTGGTTTAACAGTATACGTTTTGTTCGTAGAAGCCTCCGGCTTTGCAGCAAATGGTTTAAGCATCAATACTTGGCCAACATGGATACTATTCTTATCTTTGATGTTGTTCCATTTTACTAAATGATCCACGTTTACACCGCTTCGGTTAGAAATCCCTGATAATGTTTCTCCTGACTTAACGGTATAACTATCACCAATAACTGTCGGTGTGATTGGTGATACTGGTAGTGTATTAGGAGATGATTCTCCACCGCTTAATACTTGTTTATCAAATCTCGTCAAATCATTTGCTTCAATAATCGAAATAATCTTAGTTTGATAATGCGGGTCCGTCGCATAGCCGGCTTCGTGAATAGCTTTAATTTGCTTTTTGTAATCGGTTAAACCTAATGCATGTTTGTAGCGGCTATTTACATTTAAAAATATACCGTAGTCTTTGATAGACGTTGTCCAGTTAGGATAAGCTCTAAAATCAGCAGTAATCGTGTACGTTACCCCGCCATACACTTCCCAAGTCGTCATGTTGGCTGTATGACCACCATAGTTGCCTTTGATTCCAAATAAGTTATTGTGATTAGCAGCAAGACCAGATGTGCCCCACGCTGATTCTAAAGCAGCTTGAGCAATTGCCACCGATGGCAGAACTTTGTAAACCGACCACAATGCTTCAGATCCTCCTTTTACTTTAGTGATAAAGCTTTCTGTTTGTGCACTCACTATCGCATTCCTCCTTTTGATTTCAAACACTACCATGATAACGCCAAACAGCAAAGTATCTGTAACCCTTACAAATTAAACTACTCAAAAAAAACACACTTTTTTGATAACCTCTCTTTTATCAAGAGTCGGTTATAAAAAAAGTGTCAGTTATATTTATTCGTTATAAAATACAGAAATTTAGTTTAGTTATTCTTTTATCATTATCTTTTATCATTAAACGTGTTTTTACACTTTAAAAATGTTTAAAAATTCGCCGAATTTTATATGTTTGTATATGAATTTGATTAAAGTAACTCTATTACTTTAATTCTCTATTTTCAAACTAAAACAATCCCAAAAACTTAGTCTGTTTCACTTTTCTTGGTTCGCGAGAAATAATCACTTCTCCATTAACCAAGTCTTTCGTCACCTGTTGGTATTCGTTAGCTTTTTCTTTTCCAAATTCTTTTTCCAGCTTTTTATAAGCTTCTTTCATATGGAAAGATCGTGAAGAAATATTATGTGCGTCTGATGCGATAAAATGAACTAAGTTTGCTTCAATGAGCTGTTTGCTTACCTTTTGGATACTTTTACCAAAACCACCGGTATAACTAGCTGCTGTCAGCTGTGCTAAAACTCCTTTTTCAATAAATGGCAGTAAGACATTTGGATCTTTTAAAATGGCATGATTACGTTCAGGGTGAACGATTATCGGTGTGATACCTTTTTTTTGTAATTCAAAGAATAACGATTCTGTATATGCTGGTATAGAAGGTGTTGGAAATTCAATTAAGACATATTGTTTGCCCTCATCAATGAATTGTATTTTATCTTCTGTTAAATCTTCAAACAGTTCCCCATTGATCCGAACTTCTTGGCCAGGAAAAATAGTCAGCAGAATGTCTCTTGCATCTAATTCTTTTTGCAATTCTTCTACCAACACTAAAATATCTTTTTTCTCATTATCCCAGTGGCCATTTTTATAGTGTGGAGTAGCTAAGATATGTGTAATTCCTTCTGCAACTGCTTCTCGCGCTATTTCTATTGAGTCTTCCATATCTTTTGCCCCATCATCAATACCAGGCAAAATATGACAGTGTAAATCAATCATCTTTTATCTCCTTAATCCATTTTAAGTAATCTGATTTGTCAAATTAAGCTATACAAACTATCTTCATCCATATAACTCATAAAA
>JAVWJE010000012.1:0-31227 GCA_036639135.1 Carnobacterium sp.
TAATAGCAGACTTGTCTTCTGGCATCACATTAGCAATCACTTCGTCTATTCCCAATTGTTCAGCGACAGCTTTTCCGGTCATTTCAGAATCACCAGTAATCAAAGTTGTATGGATACCTAACTTTTTAAAATATTCAATCGTCGCTTGTGCGTTTTCATTCGGCAAATCCATCAAAGCGATGAGTCCAATAACTTCTTCATTTTCTGCTATATAGACAACTGTCTTTCCTTTTGATGCCCATTCAGCATTCAAACGAGCGTATTCATCAGAAACACCTTCAAATGAAGTAGGTTTGCCTACACGATAATGGCGACCATCATGTTCACCCGCCAAACCTTCCCCTATTTTGTTAGTGGTTTCGATAGTCAGGTTATTTTTACTGCTAAACTTTCTTAATATAGCATCTGCTAAAGGATGGTTTGATTCTTTTTCAAGAGCAATCACAATGTCGATAATCTCTTCTTCTTTCACCACATCAGAAAAATAATAATCGGTTACTTCAGGTTTCCCATAAGTGAGCGTTCCGGTTTTATCAAAAGCAATGGCTTTGATTTCCGCTAATTGTGACAAGTAGGCACTCCCTTTTGAGAGCACGCCACGCTTTGCAAGATTGGACGTTGCCGATAAAGTGGCTGAGACGGTACTTGCTGCCAAAGCACAAGGAGAAGCTGCAATCAAAAGAACCAAGCCTCTGTAAATACTTTGTGACCATGCCCATCCGAGTAGAAAAGGTGACAAGACAATGACGGCTGATACTAAAGTCAAAACAACAGTCACATATCTAGGTTCAAACTTCTGAATGACGCTTGCAGCTTTTGTCTGGTTGTTTTGATTTTGATTAACCAGTTGCAAAATTTTAGAGAAAACAGTATCTTTATTTTCTTTCGTGACTTTCATCGTAAAAGAGCCGGTTCCATTGATCGTACTTCCAAAAACAGTGTCCCCTTTTGATTTTTCTTTAGGAATGCTCTCACCGTTGATAGCAGATTCATCAATGACAGTTGTACCCGATAAAATCAACCCATCAATGGGTACTTGATCACCATTTAAAACTTGGAGCCGATCGCCGACTTTCAATTCACTGACATCAACGATTTGCGTCTTTTCGTCAGGTGTAATCAACCTCGCTGTGGTAGGGTTCATTTTTACTAAGTTGGTGATTTCTCTTTTGCTTTTGCCTTCAGCATATTCTTCAAGAAAGTGTGCTCCGGAAAAGATAAGAATCAATAAAGCTCCTTCGCTGAACTGACCTATAAGAGAAGCACCCACCGCCGCCAGACCCATTAGAATATGTGAATTAGGCTTAAACCGCTTTTGTTTTTTAGTCTGTTCTATTGTTTCTTTTATCCCTTCCAGGATAATAACATCATAACCGGCAGTAATGATAGACATTAAAAACAAGCTATTCTTCCATATTAATTGGTCATTCGTTAAAAAAAGGGCACTAACAAATGCTGTGAGTCCAATAAAATATAGAATGATTGGCATTTTTCCGTGACTATGATCGTGAGGATTGGTGTGTTCATGCTTTTTTTGCAACTGCTTATTTTTAATATTTTCCATTTCTATCACCCTTCTAAACTCTTCATTGTGTTATTCTTATCTATTTTTCTAAGATGTTTCAATCGATAACAGTTCAATCCATTTGAATCCTTTGATAAGACCTTTTCATGCTTTTTACAAATCGAAATTATTTCGCTTTACATATGAATTAATATTCATATGAATACAATTTCATTATACCAAGTTCCTAAAATTTGTCAACTGAATAAGTCCTCTTAGCTATTCACTTAAAGACGAACAAAAAAGATGACCAGTATCATGAGCAAGTAACCTGATTATTGCTAAAAGAAATGAAGAGTTTATTTTTATGTTAGAATGAAAAGAGTATAATAGCTTTTGGTAAAGGATACAACAATTAATTTTGAGGTGAATCATGTCAGTATATTTTGAACCTATTGCTTTAGAAAATAGAAAGCAATTAGAAGAACTTAAGCTTTTCCCTGAACAATCTGGCTACGTAGAAAGTGTCAAAGAATGCCTCTCTGAAGCAGATGAACTTAAATCCTGGCGTCCTGTTGGGATATACTATGGCCAAATATTGATAGGATTTGCAATGTATGGTTATTTTCAAGAGCCTTCAGCTAACAGCCAAGTTTGGCTGGACCGCTTGTTGATCGATAAAACTTATCAAGGAAATGGCTATGGCAAAACTGCAGTGATTGCTTTGATTGAACGGTTGTCTAAAGAATACAACTGCCATCGAATATATCTAAGTGTGTATGATAACAATCAAGCTGCAATTCGTCTTTACAAGCAAATCGGCTTCTATTTTAATGGAGAGTACGATATAAATGGCGAAAACGTCATGGTTTATGACCTCACTGAGTAGTCAACCAAACACTAGTAGACAATCATCGTTGCTGTTTTTGGGTTCTTCTACTAAACAATGGTGGCGGTGAGTAAGTCGTCAAATAGAAACGAACGACCCAGTAAGTATATTTACTGGGTCGTTCGCGTTTAGTGAGTTTTTAAAAGCAAAAAAGAATCCCAGAAAGAGTATTTTCTTCTCTCTAGGATTCACTATTTTTTACAACTCTATTCTATGTGATCGACTTATTGGATGACGGTGTTTCATTAGTATCGCTTGAAATAACGCTAACGAGTTGCATTGGCTCATTTATTTTAAAGAAGCTGTTTAGTTGACTCTACCGTGATTTCAAGCAATTTATTCATGAAAGGATACTCTGCATGCATTTGTTCAAATTCATTACCAGAATCTGTAAAACGTGCCCGGCCTTCTATTAAGAAGCCAGTTCCTTGATAGTTATTGAATCCTTCTACTTCGCGACTACCTAAAGTTAAAATGACTTGGTCATTCTTTGCAACGTCACCTTGAACGCTTGTGAATCCTGCAATAGGAGCTAAAATGCGTTCATCTTCCGTAATACGTAGATAGGAATTCCAAGTGCACCGAACGTTAGGCTTGTCATCATTTCCCCAAGAAGTTACGGAAACAACTCCTTCATACTGAATGACTTCATAAAATTTTTTACTTAACATATTTTTTCCTCCTAATATTTTCCCTCATAGTGTCTCTATTATACCTCTATCAGAGATTTTTTTGCTTAACGATTGGTTTTTTATTTTCAGAACTTTTTTTAGCGAAATAGGCTATTTAGTCTTTAACATTATATGATTGTATTAAAAATCATAATCTTCATCTAGCATCGTTTCAGCATTACCCATCAAATAACCTGCTCCAACTTGTGAAAAGAAATCATGATTAGCCGTTTCAATAGATATTCCATTCATAACAATAGGATTGACATCATCCAAATCAGCATTTTCATAATAAGTTGAAAATCCCATATTTTGTAAAGATTTATTAGCATTGTAACGAACAAAAGTTTTAACATCTTCCGCCATGCCGATTGGGTTATAGATTTCTTCAGTGTAAGCCAATTCATTTTCCATCAGATCTTCTAACAACTCATACATCCAAACTTTCAATTCTTCTTGCTCTTCTTCAATCAATTCGTTATAAGTCAAACGAAATTTATACCCTAAATAAGTACCATGGACTGATTCATCACGAATAATTAGTTTGATTAATTCTGCTAAGTTAGATAATTTATTGCTGCCACGATACCATAATGGAGCAAAAAAGTTGCTATAATACAAAATGCCTTCTAAAAATATACTGGCAATTTTTTTTTGCAAAGGATTTCCCGTCTTGTAGATATCATTGATCCGTTTTACTTTGTATTGCATCCGTTCATCGTTATTCATCCAATCATAAATTTCATTGATACTTTTAATACTATTCAAAGACGTTAAGATTGTTCCGTAACTCTTAGCATGGATTGTTTCCATAAATAAAAAATTATTCATAATAGCCGCTTCTTTATGAGTACGAACATCCTCTCGCATAGCATTAACACCCTCTTCAGACTGCAAAGTATCCAGTAAAGCTAATCCTCCCACAACCTTTTTAATCATCTCTTGTTCGACAGACGAAAGCTCCCGCCAGTCAGCAAGGTCATTTGAAATAGGAACACGAGTATCTAACCAGAATTGAGAGGTTGCTTTATCCCAAACATAATCATCTAATTCATCTTCAATTTTATCCCAGTTTATAACTTTATGTTTTAAGCTCATGATATTTTCCTCCTTAAAAATAGAACTCAGCTTTTTTATTATTTAAATTCTGAATTCATTTACACTTAAAAGTTGTAGTCTTCTTCACTCATTACGTCTTCTTTATCTACTTTTAAGCTAACACCAGATTGATAAATGATTTCATCATGATGCGTCACTTTATCTAAAACACTATTTATTGAATCAAGATAGGTATTGTCTTTTGTTCCTTCTGGGTAAAGGGGTTTAAAATCTAAACTTGACAACGTTTTATTAGCTTGCTGTTGAACAAAGGTTTTAACTTCTTCCAACCAGCCAGTTTTATTGTATATTTTTTCTACATAGCTTAATTCATTGTTTACTAAATCAGCAACTAAATCCAATACCCACTCTCTCAACTCTATTTGTTTTTTTTGTGATAATTCAGAGTAACCTAACCGGAATTTATGGCTAATATAAAAACAATGCAAGGATTCATTCATAAGGACTAATTTAATAATTTCAGAGGTATTTAAGAATTCACTCTGTGTCCAATACATCAATGGCGTAAAGAGACCGCTGTACGTTAATATTCCTTCTAAAATTAAGTTTGCTGCTCTTTTTTGAAGAGTACTACCTGTTTTATAAATCTCAAGAATACGATCTAATTTATATTGGATTTCTGAATTATTTTCAGCCCAATTTAAAATCGTCTCTACCTCTTTTGAGTCATTAAATTCAATAAGAATCGTGTTATAAGCTTTTGCGTGAACAGATTCGATAAATTGAATGTTATTGTAAATCGCAGCTTCTTGTTGAGTGTGTTGTCCTTCTTTGATTACCAGATACCCTTTTTCAGACTGGAAAGTAGCTATCGAAGCTAATCCAGCTAAGACTTTCTTAAATGCCTCTCTTTCAATTTCTGATAGGTTATCCCACTGTTTTTTATCGTTTGAAACAGGTATTCTTGTATCTAACCAAAATAGTGAAGTTAATTTCTCCCAAGTCAAATGATCTAAGTTATCTTCGATTTCATTCCAGTTAATCGCCTTGTAGTGTAAGTAAGACATTATTCTCCTCCTATTAAATCATGCATGATTCACAAGTATTTGCCATTACAAATTCATCATCTTCAGTATACGTTCTGATATAGTAAAGCGATTTTATTCCTTTTGTCCAAGCATAATTTCTTAGACGGTTCAAGTCTCTAGTCGTTAATTTTGGCGAGGCTCCCGCTTTCCATTCGTATAAACCTTCAGGAAGTTTTGAGCGCATAAATAAAGTTAAGCTCATCCCTTGGTCAATATGCTTTTGAGCAGCTGCATAGACATCAATAATTTTACGTTGATCATAATCATAAGCTGATTTATAGTACTTAAGTGTTTTGTTTGATAAAAAGGGTGCTGGATAAAAAATTGACCCAACCGTTTTTTCTTGGCGGTTTTCAATTAACTGAGTGATTGGATGTAAAGAGGCGCTCGTTTCATTTATATATGAAATAGAACCATTAGGCGCAACGGCTAAACGATTGCGGTGATACAAACCATCCTCCATAACCTTATCTTTTAAATTCTCCCAATCTGTAACTGTAGGCAACTGGACAGCAGAAAAAATTTCTCTTACTTTTTCGTTTTTTATGACAAATTCACTTTCTAAATAAGGTTCAAAATAGGATCCATCTGCGTAACTAGATTTTTCAAATTTGAAAAAGACCGTTTCACGCTCTTGTGCAATTTCATTGCTTGCTACTAAGCTATGGTAATTTAAAGCTATAAAATAAGCCTCTGTAAATTCAATTGATTCTTTTGAACCGTATTCAATCTCATACAAAGATAAAGCAGTATGGAGTCCCATAGCACCTAGCCCAATTGTATGATACAAAGAATTTCCTTTGCTGACTGTTGGGACTTCTAGAACATCACTCAAATCTGTGACTGTTGTTAAAGCACGAACAGCTAGATTAACTGATTTTGCAAAATCTGGCGATTTCATCATATTCATTATGTTGCTTGAGCCTAAGTTGCAGCTAATATCGGTACCTGTTTGTTCATAAGATAGGTCATTATTAAGCTTTGACGGTTCTTGAGGTTGGAGAATCTCCGAACATAAGTTGCTCATAATAATTTTTCCATCAACAGGATTTGTCTTATTAGCCGTATCAATATTTAAAATATAAGGATAACCAGATTCTTGCTGCAAACGCGAAATCTCTTGTTCTAACTCTCTAGCATTAACCTGAGTTTTCTTAATGGCTGAATTGGCGACCATATTATCATACTCAACAGTTAGATCTACATAAGAAAATGGTACTCCATATTCTTTTTCAACGCTATATGGACTAAATAGATACATGGGTTTATTTGTTTTAATTAACTCATAGTATTTATCAGGAACAACTAATCCTAGAGAAAGGGTTTTAACACGTATTTTCTCATCTGCATTTTCTTTTTTAGTTGACAAAAAGCCTAAAATATCTGGATGGAAAACATTTAAATAAACGACACCTGCACCATTACGTTGTCCCAGTTGATTGCTGTAACTAAAGGAATCTTCTAACAGTTTCATTACTGGTAGCACACCAGAAGAAGCATTTAATATCCCTTTAATTGGATCTCCAGCTGAGCGAATATTGGATAAATTCACTCCAACCCCACCACCAATTCTAGAAAGTTGTAAAGCTGAGTTTACTCCTCGTCCAATTGAAAGCATAGAATCGTTAACATCGATTAAGAAACAAGAAATCATTTCTCCTCGGTTTTTCTTTCCTGCATTTAAAAAAGTAGGTGTAGCCGGTTGGTAACGTTGTGAAATAAGTTCTTGGGCAAGTTGCAAAGCTAAGGTTTTATCTCCATTGCCAAGATATAACGCATTAAAAGCGATCCGATCTTCAAATCTTTCTAAGTACTTTAAGTTGTCGTTTGTTTTTAGTACATATTGCGAGTAGAATTTATAAGCACCCATAAAGCTTTTAAACTTAAAGTTAGCAGCATAAATTTTCTTAAATAGTTTTTTAATAAAAGCACTATCGTATTCATTGCTTTCAGTTTGCTTATAAAGATTCAAAACCTCTACATCAATATAATTATTCTCAATCATAAATATTAATTTCTCTTCTAGGGAATCAAATACTAACGTATTCGGAATAATTTCTTCTTCAAAATAAGCTTTTAACGCCTCTTGGTCTCTATGCAAGGGAATTTCTCCATTGACAGGAATATTAACTAAGTTATTTAGGTAAAAGTATGTTTCAGGACTCTTGATAGCCGTTTTTTGATTTAACACGATTGCTTCACTCCTCTTTTTAAAATGATTTAAGAAATTCTTCTTGGCTATTAATAATCAAGTTCGCAATCCGCTTAATATCTAATTGTGTTCCTCGCAATTCAAATACGTCAATTAATGGAAAGTGGAATTTTTTTGTGTACTGTTCAGCAGTCAAACAGAATTGTTTATTAAAATTTCGATTGCCACTTCCAATAATTCCATAACAAAATTTAGAATTATCATTAGAAGCAATAAAGTCTCCTAAATTGGTTGTTAAAACTTCTTTTTCTCCATTGTCGATTCCATTTCCACCATTTAAATAAGTTGGCAATATACTAACAAAAGGTTCATCAACTGAAAAAGTCTCTCCTTTTAAATCTTTAACATTTAATGATTCTACAACTAAACCTTTCGTCGTTTCTATGTAGTTGCTTAGATGTTCGACAAAGCATGTTGTATTGCCACTTAAACTGATATAAATGATTTTTATTTTTTTTGTCATCAAAAGACTCCTTCTTCTTTCATTTGTACTTTTAAACACTCAAACACAACAAAACACTACATGTTGTGTTTGTTTATAAACAATAACACATCATGTAGATTATTAGAAGGCCTCAAATTAAATCCAACGAATTTATTTGCCTCTATAAAGTTCTATAAGTGACTTACAATCCCTTTTATTATTAGAGATTCCAAGTCTTTTTAGCAGATAAAACATCTTGCTTTTTACTTAAAATATTTATTTTTATCTATTTACATAAATGGCAACAAATGGGGTTGAGTTACAACATTTTTAATTGGATAACAACTCGTTTTCATATTTTATTAAAAAAACCAATCCATTACAGATTGATTTTTAAAAGCACATTTTGTTTGATTCATTTACTCTTCATCTTCTTCTCCTTCAAGAGCTGTATTACCAAGATAAGCTTGCAGCATCCAGATGGTTTTGTCCAAGTAAGACTTGTAATTGATCAATAAATCTTCTAAAACAACATCTTTTTCATTTTGCGCTAATACAATAGCTTTTCCAGTTACATCACGAGTTGTTCGGTAATCATCCACCAAATTTTTGACCATTTTTTCAGCGGATAGGTATTTATCTGCTGCTGATTCTGGAATAAACGAGTATTGAACAAATTGTTCTGCAGTTGAAAATGGTTTTGCACCAGAGGCTACCAAACGCTCTCCAATTTCATCAAAGTAACTTTCATTTTCCTTGTAGAGTTCTTCAAATTTTTCATGGAGTGAAAAGAAAGTAGGTCCTTTAACATACCAATGGTACTGATGAAGTTTGATATGCAACATCCCTAGGTTAGCAATAATATGGTTTGTCATAGCTGCTGCAGTTGGGTTATGATGATCGTGTTCTTTTTCGTCTTGTGCTAATTCTTTTTTGAGTAAGTCTTCGTTTGTATTTTCTTTTGTCATTTTAAATTCCTCCTAATGGCTTTTGTTTAAACTTTCACCGGTAATGGATTACTTTTATGGTCTTTTTGTACATTTTTATGATTGAAGCGAATCAAACGCATAGCATTTAGAATAACCACTAATACACTAGCTTCATGAATGAACATACCAGATGCTAAATGAACGCTTCCCATTAAGACGCCACCTAATAAAATAACAACCACGCCAACTGCAATAAACATATTCTGTTTCATATTCCTAGTGGTTGCTTTAGATAATGAATAGGCATGAGAGAACTGCATTAATTTATCTGCCATTAAAACAACGTCTGCTGTTTCCATTGAAATATCCGTGCCGCCTTCACCCATTGCTAAACCAATATCGGCTGTTGCAATTGCTGGAGCATCATTGATTCCATCACCAGCCATAGCTACAACATGTCCAGATTTTTTTAGTTCTTTTACGTATTCAACTTTATTTTCTGGTAATAACTCAGCATAGAACTCATCTAAACCTAATTCCGTTGCAACAGCTTCAGCAGTGTGTTTATTATCACCCGTCAACATAACGATTTTCTTAATTCCGTTCTCTCTCATTTGAGCTAAAGCTTCTTTAGCATCGTCTCTGATTTGATCAGCAATAGAAACAATACCAGAAACTTTGCCGTCAATTGCGATAAAAATAGCTGAATTTCCTGCCTTTTCACGTTTGACTGCATACAATTCAACATCCTTTGCTAATGAAATGTTTTCAGTTTCCATTAGCTTACGATTTCCTGCAACAAGTTTGTGATTATCCACAACCGCTTTAATTCCATGTCCCTTAATCGCTTCTCCATCAGTTAATTCTATAGAAGCAAGATCAATGCCTTGGCTTTGGGCTGTTTTTACAATCGTTTGTCCTAAGTGATGTTCAGAAATCGTTTCTGCTTTTGCTACAAGTTTCAATAACCTTTCTTTATCTATTTGATCAAATGTGTGAATATCGGTAACTTCCGGTTTTCCTTTTGTTAAGGTACCCGTTTTGTCAAAGACTAATGTATCTACTTTAGAAAACTTGTCTATAATTTCTCCACCTTTAATCAAAACACCATTTTTCGCTCCATTTCCGATACCTGCAACACTTGATACAGGTGCTCCGATAACCAAAGCTCCAGGACAAGCGATAACTAGGAACGTAATGGCCATATGCAAATCTCTGGTAAAAAGATAAACAAGAATAGACAAAACAACGACAGCTGGTGTATAAATATTAGCAAATTTATCTAAGAATTTTTCTGCTTTTGATTTTGACTCCTGAGCTTCTTCTACCAGTTCAATAATTTTAGCAAATGTTGTATCATCTCCTACTCTTTCAGCAATCATTTCTAGATAGCCCGTATCTAAAATGGTTCCACTAAACACTTTATCATCGACTGACTTAGAAGATGGAACTGATTCACCAGTAATAGCAGCTTCATTAATAGAAGCATTACCCGACACGATTCTGCCATCAACAGGAATCTTTCCTCCCGGATGAATAATAACGCGATCGCCTTTCTCGACATCTTCAACAGGGATTTTTTCCGATTTTCCATTTGCACGTAATACAGTTGCTTCTTGAGGAGCCATATCCACTAGTTCTCTTAATGAGGACCGTGTTTTTTCTAGTGTTCTTCTCTCTAGATAATCCCCAAATAAGAATAAAAACGTTACAACAGCGGATTCAGTGAATTCTCCAATATACAATGCACCAATAACAGCGATACTAACAAGTAAATCAATACTAAAGGCTTTCATTCGTAGAGCTTGAAGGGCTTTAATAAAGATGGGTATACCGGCGATAATAGTGGCGATAATTAAAGCAATAGCTTTTATCGTTGGATTTCCCATAGAGCCAGAAATAAAACCTATCACAATCAATATTCCTGACAAAGCAGTAATGTGGTTTTTATGGTGATTAATGTGTGCAATCATTTTTCTTCCTCCTTTATTTTACTTGTTCCTTTTATATCTTTATCTTAACCCTTACTAGCTCATTAAAAATTGATTGAAATCAAGAATACTAAATTTTTTTACTGTTTTATATTATTCGTTGCATTAGAAAATAATCCATCTTACTTACCCCACTAAAATTCATTTCAAAAAAAGATCCCAACTTCTAAAAGTTAGAATCCTTTTTGAGATAATTTAAAGTCTTTAACCTATTAACTTTCTTAAGAAACCTTTGATGATAATACTGGGTAACCTAATTTTTGAATCGTTTCTTTAATTTTAACAGCTTCAATAGTCGATTCATCAAATTCAGCTTTCACTTTACTAGAGTTAAACAAAACCTTTACTGATTCAACACCTGCTGTTTTGCTTAAAGTTGATTCGATCTTTTTAATACAAGATGGACATGTTAATGGCTCTAATTGATATACGGCTTTACTCATGATTGTTTTCCTCCTATCTCTTATTACATTTAGTATAGCCTGTATGATTGCTGAATAAATTGATCTTAATCAAGTTTCTATGAATAGTTCTCAGCTCTCTTTTGAAGCGAGCCTCGTAAAATAGTGTCTAGTTTAGATTAGACCTGTTTCGACTAAGTTTTCACCAAAGCTTGTCTATTTTTACTATGATTCAGCCGAGTTAGGAAATTCTTTTTAAAACAAGTCCATTTTAGCAATCTATTGCATTAAAATGAACCCGAATAGCAAATTGAAGACAACAAAAAAGCCGCAACACCTTTATAGTTGAAAAGATGTTGCGGCTTTTTTTAATTGATCAGATTTGTCCTTCTAAAGCCAACTCGCTCAAAGCTTTAACGGCACTGTTTATTTCTTCTTTTGTATTAAAACTAGAAAAACTAAAACGCACCATCCCTTTTTCAACCGTTTGAAAGTGCTCGTGTACGAGAGGCGCACAGTGCGCACCTGAGCGTACACATATACCGTAATCTTCATATAAAACATCAGCTAAATCCCCAGAACTCCAACCAGCTAAATTCAAACTAATAATGGCGCCCTGTTTTTGTGGATTTTCTTTTACTTGCTGCACATCACAACCATAAACTTGGATACTTGAGATAAAAGATACTTGTTCCAGAAAAATAAGAGTTAATTCTTGGAGTGCTTTTTGAATAGCTGGGACAGATTGCTGTTCTACATAATCCAATCCCGCTTCTAATCCTGCTAAGCCATGAATATTCAAGGTTCCTGGTTCAAAAATACCAGGCATCAGTTGAGGCATCTCTTTATCATAAGAATGATTGCCGCTTCCTCCGCCAAACACCGTTTCCAAGTTAAGGTGTTCATGATTAAAAACAATACCGCCTGTTCCTTGAGGTCCATAAAGACTTTTATGTCCAGTAAAACACAATGCATTAATGTGCATGTCAACCATATCAATAGGAACCACGCCTGCACTTTGCGCAGCGTCAACAATCAATAATAATGTGTGATTTCGACAAAATTCTCCTACCTTTTTTAAGTTAGCTATTTGACCAGTGACATTAGACATATGATTGATGATAATCGCTTTGGTATTTTCTTTTAACAAACTTTCTAATTGGTCCAATCGAACTTGTCCTCTATTATCTAATGCGAGAAAATCTAACTGCAAGCCTTCTTTTTCCAATTGGTACAACGGTCTCAGTACAGAATTATGCTCGTTTTTTGTTGTGATAACGGCATCTTTTGAGTTTAACAAACTCTTTAAGAGTAAATTAAAAGCAAATGTAGCATTTGAAGTAAAGCTTACTTGGCTAGCATCTGGTGCATTAAATAATTGGGCAACTTTCATACGCGTTCGTTCAGCTTGACGTAAGGCTTGAAGCGCAGGAGCGTGACTACCGCGAGCAGGATTACCGATTGTTTGGCTTTGGATAGCATGATACACTGCATCTGCTACTTGAGGCGGTTTAATCAGCGTTGTCGCGCTATTATCAAAATAATACATCTTTGCCTCCTTACCCTTATTGTTTCCAAGGTAAAATAATTTTTTTGCGTTCTTTAGAAACACTCACTTCATAGATGCCATCATAAGCAATCCTTTCTTTTATCATAACTGTTTCGATTTCTTTCATATCATCTAAGGTAAGTTGCAATACCAAACCACAACCTGCTGAAATTTGTTCAGGAACAGGAATTAAGCGACCCATCCAGCCTTTTCCTACAATTTTTATTTCTGCTTGTGAAGCCGCTGATGAGCTTGGGAAAACAACTATTCCGTAATGGTTGCGGTTGATCATGGAGAGACCGTTTTATAGATGCTTTGCAATTCAACAATACGATACATATTTGTCGCTTCTCCAACCATAAGCTTGTCTTCTAAAGCAAAAAATTCTACACAAATGCCGCATGTTAATATTTCAACACCATCACTTGCCATTGCTTGAAGATCTTGCAAAATAGGAGATCCTTTAGCCGTCAACTTAGCTCCTCCATTGTAAAAGAGAATCTTTTCAGGCAATTGTTCTTGTTCTGATAAAGAAAAGAAAAAGCTTTTCATTAAAGTCGAACCTAATTCTTCAGATCCATTGCCAATTATTTCAGAATGAATGCTAACAATATACGGTTGTTTTTGTGAGCTAGTTTCTTTTTCCAAAAGAACGGACTCTTGTTCAATAACTTGGCTAAACGACTCGACATCTGTTGATTCTTTTGTTAACTGAACAACATAAGATGAAACACCGCTTTGTTCTACGTTTGTTTTAAATCCCAATTGATCTGCCATTTTCGTTAGATTTTGTGTAGCAATCTTATTATCTACTAAAATCTTTAAGTCTTCATTTGGAAATTCTTTCATTGCTCTTTTTGTTAAAATAACTGGCATTGGGCAAGCTTTTCCTAGTGCATTTATTTCTTGCATCGTTTTTCATCCTTCTTTCATCTTTTTAACGTTTGATTAATAGACGGTCATTTTGTATTCAGAGCGCGCTGTAATAACTCCAATTATCCCACTTGTTAATCCCTTTGCTTGTAATTCAAGCAACAATTCATTAGCTTCTTCTTTTGGTACGCTTACTAACAACCCACCTGAAGTCTGAGGATCAAATAAAACTTCTTCTAAAGCGTAATCGTTAAACTCAAAACTCACGTCAGAACTTAGTGCATTCCGATTTCTTTGCCCACCAGCTGTTACAAGAAATTCTTTTGCCCCTTCATAAGCTCCTTTTAAAACAGGAATTGCTGAACTTTCTAATACACAACTAAACCGCTCTGTTAACATCTCATTTAAATGCCCTAATAGTCCAAATCCAGTTATATCTGTACAACTATGGACGGTATATTTTTCCATAATGGTAGAAGCATAAACATTTAGCATGGTCATCGATGCAGCTGCAGCTTGAAACTCTTCTTCTCCCATTTCGCCTGCACTATAAGCGGTTGTTATGATACCCGTTCCTAAAGGTTTTGTGAGTATCAAACAATCGCCTAGTTTACAGGTATCGTTCCTGTAAATTTTGTTAGGATGCACTTTTCCTGATACGGATAAACCATATTTGGGTAGAGAATCATGAATAGAATGTCCTCCTACCAATATGCCACCTGCTTCTTGGACTTTCTCTTGTCCACCAGCCAGTATTTCAGCTAGGATCTCTAGTGGTTGTTCTTCTGGCCAACAAACCATATTCATTGCGGTCATCACTTCTCCGCCCATTGCAAAAACATCGCTCATTGCATTAGCAGCTGCAATTTGACCAAAAAGACGTGGATCACTAACCATTGCAGGGAAAAAATCCATCGTTTGAATCATCGCTAAGTCTTCATTTAGTTGATAGACTGCTGCATCATCTGCAGAGTCGAAACCTACCAATAGATTTCCATCTTTTTGCTTAGGCAATCCCGCTAAAATGTCACTTAAATCTCCGGGACCGATTTTTGCATTACAACCACCACATATAAATAAACCATCCATCCATTGATTTTCCATTTTTAATTTAGCTCGCTTTCTTTTTGCCATTCTAATACCTTTTCTGCTGTTTCTTTAGCATCATGGCTAACTAGTGTCAGATCTCGTTGTGATTTGTTGTGATTGTAACGAGGATCATAATAAGATACAAGTAAGCTTTCAATGACTAAATCTACCTCTCCACTCCTCACTTGTTCTTGAAATTGATTAACTCGTTCTTCTTTTATAAAGGTTTTTAAGGCGCCTAACGAATCAGATAGTTCTTTTTGATTATCTTCTTTTACATAGTCACGATGAATCTGAGCAACTCGTAACGCTATCGGAGTTTCTATATATAACTTCTTACCCTCTTTAATGGCAGAAAATAAGCTTGACGGAATAACTACATTGCCAATTCGTTTGCTTTCACCTTCAGTAAAGACAACTTCTCCCTCTTTCCAGTTTTGACTAGCATCAAAAAGCAAACTTTCAAATGCTTTTTGAGAATGGGGTTCAGATAAGCCAATACTCCCTAGCATAGACCCTCTATGATTGGCGCATCCTTCTAAGTCTAAGATATTTGCCCCTTTTTTTGACAATTCTTTTAAAATTTCTGTTTTCCCGCTACCTGAAAGTCCATAAAGAGTCACAAATGTTGCTTTAGTTAATTCCTCATCTAGATGTTCATTGATATAATGTCGATAGGCTTTATATCCTCCACTCAATCTACTCACTGGTAATCCCATTGCTTTTAATAATGAAAAGATAGAATTGGAACGCATGCCGCCTCGGCTACAAAAAATCGCTAGCTCATCGTATTGGTCTAATAATTCTTGATAACGAGTGTACATAATAGGAAGTTGACTAGAAGCCCACTTTATTCCATATTTTTTAGCTTCTTCTACTTGACCATTTACATATAAAGTACCGACTGTTTCACGCGTATCATCATCTAAAACAGGAATATTCACTGCTCCAGGAATCGAAGAGAATTTGTATTCTTTAGGACTACGAACGTCCACAAAACCGATTGTTTTGATCTTATTTTCTGCTGCTATTTCTTCGTATGTTATTGTTGGTTTCATTTTTCATCACTTTCTGACTAACTAAATTTGTGTTGTCATGTTCTATCATACTCTTATTCTTACTGAACTTCTCTATTATCCTCTTGATCAATAAAGATTTATATCGAAAGAAATGACAAAAATAAGAAAGGTCAGAAAATAAACAATATCATCTCAGTTAGGGTCATTATTTTTTATTGCATCAAAAAATTGTAAACTCTTAAAAATTAAAACGATGAACGAGGTTGTTTTAAAAATGCTGCTTCTTCTTGCGTTGTTTTTCTTCCTAACACCTCATTTCTATGAGGGTAACGCCCAAACTTAACCAATATAGCTCGATGTTTTTTTTCTTGTTTAAGGTGTTTTTCTAATCCTGCTTCATTAAAATAGTTTAATGCCGATTCGTGGATAACTAACGATTCAGAATGCATGAAGGGCATATAAAGAAAAGCACGTTGTTTTTGATTTAATGTTTTCACGTCTTCACGTTTCACTGCTTCTTGAGCTAATACTAGTGCCATACCATCATACGCAAACGAACGAGGTTGATTGCGATACATATTCCTCGAAAATTGATCTAAAAGAATAATCTCAGCTAAACATCCTTCTATCGAGTCACGCCACTTTACCAACTCTCCATGACGTGCTCTTTTGTGTTCTTCATAGAAACGAGTATAGATTTCTTTATCAAATTTTTCGCTTTTAGCAAACCATTGTTTCGGTTGTGTTTCAGTAAACCAAAAATCAAGAACTTTTTGATACTTTATCTTTTGTTCACTCATTTAATCGGCCTTCTTTCTTATTTAGTTGTTCTAGTAAAAAATCGGTTCTCTTTTTGTACCCTACTACTTAAATAAGGTAGACTTGTTTAAACAGCAAAAAGCAGATGCTTTTCTTTTTGATGACTCTTGTTTTTAACAAAACGAGTCTTTAAAATACCCATAAGTTCTTCACGTCGCTCAACTGTTGCCTCTTTTATGTTTCTTTTTATCCTAATGATTTTCTCTTTTATTCTAACTTGTTTATAAAAATAGTACCATTGAAGCAGTTAAAAAAACATAAAATAAAAAAAGGAGAGTCCTAACAGCTGTTAGAGCTCTCCTTAGATATAGTTGTTACAAAAAATTAGCGGTTAATTGAACGCGAAATCATTGATACTGTATGACGTTGTCCACGTAGTGCTTTACTCATTGCGAAGATGTTTTCAACAGGAGCAAGTCCTGCATATCCAGCATCACCAATGTGTTGGATATCCACTCCACACATTTTATTTTGTAAAGCCATGTATTTAATCGTATCCGCATCAGAACCTTCTTGACTTGTTCCGATAGCTGTCATCACTAGCGCTCCTTCTTTATGAGCTAATTTAACTGCTTGTTTCAGGTCTTCTTTATCAAATCCTGGCACGGTTCCAATTGATGGAGTAAGAATAATATCTGCTCCAGCATCAATCAGACCTGTAATGACCTCTAAGTCAGCAACAGCTTCATCTACTCCAGCTCCGTGCATTTTACCTGCAATAATCAATCCTGAATAGTGCTCTTTTGCACTTTTAACCGTTTCTAAAATCGCAGCATTTGTAACCCCCGTTCCCGGGTTACCTGTGAAACAAACAAAGTCTAAACCTAATCTTTCAATTTCTTTTAGTGTTTCAACATTTGCTTGGCGACCTACAGAGATTTCTGCGCGCTCTTCAACCATCTTTGCAGACGTATCAACTGGCTCAAGATTAGCGCCAATTGGACGACCAACTAGTTCATGCAAACGCGTGACAAAGGAGCCTTCATAGTCACCGATAGCGAAGATATCTGGATTCAATACATCAATTCCATTTAAAAGAATGAGATCTGCTCCAAATGCACGAGCCATTTCTGAATTCGTAATATCTCCAATAAAGGGCTCACGAGGTGCTACGTTTTCAGATAAAATCACACGTCCTTCACTTGCTTTAATACTTTGTTTCAATTCTTGAGCGCTCATCGCTAAGATTTCTGATGCATTCGCACTTATTAAACGTTTGACCATTTTTTATAACTTCCTTTCTATTTTTAATACAATGCTTCATTTTCTTCTTGTGCTTTGAAACGTTTTTCAAGAGCCAAGAAGAATGGTAGGTATAGTAAAATATCGACTATAATTAACACAATTTGTAAAATTGATCCGTTTACACTACCAGTTGTTAAGAAACCACTGATGATAGGAGGCATTGTCCAAGAAGCGACAACTCTTGTTAAAGGTACCAGCCCAGAAGACATTGCCAAGTAAGCAACAATAGCATTAACAATTGGAGCAACGATAAACGGAATAAGTAGAGCAAAGTTTAATACAACTGGAACACCAAACATAGTTGGTTCATTAATATTAAATAAACCAGGTACTACAGTTATCGGAGCCAAGATTTTAGATTGTTTACTTGAATTCTTTTTACGAGCTACATAACCAAGAACGAGTACCAAACCAATTGTGGCACCACCGCCACCTAGATAAACAAAGTTATCCATAAATGCGATTGTTATAACATTCTTCATTTCTGCTCCTGCTAAATAAGCTGCATTATTCTCAGCTAAGTTTGCAATCCAAACAGGTTGCATGATAGAGTTTACAACGTTTCCACCATGAATACCAATGAACCATAACAAACTATTTAAACCAGCAACAATGATCGTACCAAAAATATTATTCCCTAATAATCCAAGTGGTCCGCCTAAAACTACTTGAGCAAGTTCATGTAAGTTGGGCCAAGAAAGCATATCAAGGATAGAATAAATAACTAACCAGAACGTGATAATAACTGCACCGGGAATAATAGCACTAAAACTTCTTGCCACAGCTGGCGGAACACTTTCTGGCATTTTAATTTGAATATTGTGATTAATGAACCATTGATAGATAAATGCACTAAACAAACCTAATACAATAGCAACAAACAAGCCGGTAGCACCAAGGTAACTAACCGTTAAACCTTCTCCTGCTTCGCTTGAAATAAAAGGTGTAACCATAACAAATGACGCCATAGAGATAATTCCAGCAGCAACACCATCTACTTTATATTGCCCGGCTAAACTTTGGGCAATCCCAAAACTTGCAACCAAACCAATTAAACCAAAGCTACTATTAACACCTTTCCATAAGTAACCGGCAATACCAACTTCACCTAACCAAGCTTCCCAACCTTTAACTGGAAAACTAGCAATAACCATAAAAATTGATCCAATAATGATTAATGGCATAGCTAACGTAATTCCATCACGAATAGCTGTTAGATATTTGTTCGAACTTAACTTTGATGCAATAGGCATCAGCTTTTCTTCAATAAAACTATTTGGCTCAGACATAAATAACCCTCCTATTAATTATATTTTATAACTAATTAATAGCATGTAACCCCTAACATTTCGTTAATTGCTGTTGTTTAGTTATTAAATAAAGTATATCTCATTATTTTTATTTTGTAAACAACTAATTGATTATTCTTTGAATTAACATTTTAATCGTTACAAAAAATAATTAATAATGTATACTATATTTGTATACACCTACAATAAAAAAAGTTTTATAATTTGTAAACCATTTCGATAAGCTAATTTTCCAGAAAAAATTTCTGACTGAATTAAAGTAAGCTCTTCCTAATCATAAACAAGGAAAGAAAGAGGCAAATGATATGTACTTATCTAAAAAGCAAGGAATACAAAAAACAAAGATATTAGATAAAATTTATGCAACTGGACCCATTTCAAGAATTGATTTATCAAAAGAACTAACCATAACACCTGCAACAATAAGTGAAATAACAAATAATCTTATCTTAGAAAAACACATTCATGAATTAGGTGCAGATGAGACAACAAACAAACCTGGTCGTAAAAAAATTCTATTGAATATTTCACCCGGCTACCGTCACTATATTGGTGTTGAATTGTCTGATAAGTTTTTATCTTTTTGTTTGAGCGATAATCTTGGAACCCTTATCAAAGAACAAATCCTTTCTTACAATAGCTGGGATGACCAAAAAGAGTTTACCGATACTCTTTTTTTAGAAGAATTGATTCAATTTATCGATCAATGTGAAGATTATAACCCAGCAGCTATTGGTATTGCTGTCCCGGGTCATTACGATTCAAATAATGAAAGCATTAAAACAAATAACCCTTTCTGGGAAAACTTTTCTTTTAAACATGTTAGAGAATCCATTAAACTTCCTATTTATTTAAAAAATAATGTTAAATGCATGGCTATTGCGGAACGATTATTTGGAGAAGATAAAAAAGACCAAAACTTTACTTTCCTTCATGTTCGTCGTGGAATGTTTTCTACCTATATGTATAACGGAAAAGTGTACGCCGACAGTAATTCTTTAATTGGTGAAATTGGCCATACGGTTATTAACCCAAACGGTGAATTATGTGAATGTGGTAAGCGTGGTTGTCTTCAAACGTATACTGGTGAATCTTGGATGATAAATAAAGCAAAACTCCTTTACGAAAATACACCAGATACGTTTCTTAGACAGTTGGTTTTTGAAAAAGAACAGCTCACAATTGATACGCTTATTAAAGCCTATCGGTTGGGCGACGAAGCTTCAATGACGATAATCAACCAAGCTATTCATTATTTTTCTATTGCTATTAATAATTTATTAATGGTCATGGACTCGGATGTTGTTTATATCCACAGTGAGCTTTTTAGCGATCCTGAACTAGCAGCCTATTTAAATCAATCTATTGAAGACAATGCTTCTTTGTTAAATCTTCAAAAGTCTAAACAGAGAATTTTTAAACCTTATCGTCCAATAAATGGCGCTTTAGGCGCCTGTGGATTATGTGTGCATGAAACATTATAGTAATTCATTATTTAATCGAAATAACCTTGTAATAGCAAATCGAACGCTATAGTATGAATAGTAAGAAAGAAACAGAAAGAGGCAGTGCCATTATGAAAATTATACAAGCAGAACCAGCGAATATAGAAGAATTAAAAACAAAGGCTACTACAAAAGATGATTGGGAACTTAGACTGTCAGCAGTTAACGAGTTAGCAAAATACGATTGTCAAAAATCTCGGTATATTTTAACAAAACTTGCATCAAGTGATCGCGTTTTCGCCGTTAAAGAAGCTGCATTTAATGCTGCTGAAGCAATGGGTATTACGAAAAAAGGTCTTCCTCTTGTATTGAAAAGAAGAGATATCGGATACAGCAGCAAGGATTTCGCTAAAATATTTGGTCGTGTTAAACGAGACTTACAAACCGAAGAATTTGATTTAGCTGCTTTCAAAAAACAATTCCAAGCAGTTAGCCCTGAAATGTATGATGTTATGCAATACGAAGAACAAGAGAATTTTGATTTATGGATTACCGCTTTATATGAAAACTTACGTTAAACGCTAGTTAAATCGATAGAAAGAGCCAACATACAAATCGTATGTTGGCTCTTTCTATCGATTGGATTTAATGGCTTAAAAAGATAAATCTTCTCCATTTGTTGCAATTACATTCTTGTACCAATCAAATGATTTCTTTTTAGAGCGAGTTAAGGTTCCATTTCCTTCATTATCTCGATCAACGTAAATAAATCCGTAGCGTTTTTTCATTTCACCTGTACTCGCACTAACTAGATCAATACAGCCCCAATTTGTATAGCCCATCAAATCTACTCCATCTAGTTCAACAGCATCTTTCATAGCTGCTAGATGAGTTGCTAAATATTTGATCCGATAATCATCAGCCACGTAGCCATTAGCATCTGGTACATCAATAGCTCCCAAGCCATTTTCAACAATAAACAATGGTTTTTGATACCGGTCATACAATGAATTCATTGTAATTCTTAAGCCTAGTGGATCTATTTGCCAGCCCCATTCACTTTCTTCTAAATAAGGATTCTTGACAGAAGCAAAAATATTTCCTTCTGTTTTTTCAGTTACTTTAGGATCAGTTGAAACAATCCTTGAAGAATAGTAAGAAAAAGAAATAAAATCTACTGTGTTTTCTTTCAGTAACTCTAAATCTCCTTCTTCCATTTGAATCGTAATTCCTTCCCGTTCTAATCGTTTCAGTGCATACGCTGGATATTCGCCACGTGATTGCACATCGATAAAGAAATAATTCTCGCGGTCAGCTTCTTGTGCTGCAAATATATCTTCTGGCTTACAAGAATAAGGATAATAGTGTCCAGCAGCTAGCATGCAACCCACTTGGTTTTCTGGATCAACTTCATGAGCAATCCGCGTAGCAATAGCACTGGCCACTAATTCATGATGTGATGCTTGATATTTTACTTGCTCTTCATTTTCGCCTTCTTCAAAATATAACCCCGCTCCCATAAATGGAGCATGCAAAATCATATTTATTTCATTAAACGTTAGCCAATACTTTACTAGCCCTTTATACCGACGGAAAATAACCGTACAAAGATTTTCATAAAAACCAATCATTTCGCGACTACGCCATGCACCATATTTCTCAATTAAGTGCATTGGACAGTCAAAATGTGTGATAGTAACTAAGGGTTCAATCCCATATTTATGGCACTCTTTGAATAGATTTTCATAGAACTGCAAACCTTCTTCATTTGGTTCGGCTTCATCTCCTAGTGGAAAAATACGAGTCCAAGCAATAGATAGACGATAGGTTTTAAATCCCATTTCTCCAAATAATGCAATATCTTCTTTATAGTGCTCGTACATGTCGATGGCTTCTTTAGCTGGGTAAAAATAATTATTCTCAAAATCAAACATTTTTTTCTTACCTGTTATAATCGAAAAACGATCTTCTCCAATTGGAACAACATCGACGTTTGCTAAGCCACGTCCACCTTTATCATAGCCGCCCTCACATTGATTGGCCGCTGTAGCGCCGCCCCATAAAAAATCTTTTCTAAGTGCCATAAATATCCTCCTTCAGTCCTATTCAACAAAAGCTATATACTTTTCCAAATAAGTGTAGCACAGTGTTTTTTCTTTTGTAAGGCCTTTAACAGCAGTTGAACCAGTTTTTTCCCCTTAGTTCATTTCTTTTTTGGAGGAGTCTTTTTCAAATTCTTTTTACACCAAGCCTATAACTGCTCGTTCGATGCACTGATAAAAAATGACAGTAAAAACAGCCGGTTACCAAAATAAGCAATAGTTGAGGAGGACCTTTATAGTTAAGAACTTTTAACCTTTTTTAAATTTCAAACTATTTTCTTAAGAAACGCTATGAGGTCAGTTTTAAAATCAGATATAAAATCGTTCTATCTTTGCAATCCGGGGAATTGCCAAATACCAGAAGTACGAATGAAATCACGGTATATCACCATTTCTTCCTCTTCCGTTACTTTTTGTGCTTCTTCCTGACTATCGTAATCCATATAAACGACATTTGTGAATTTTCGATTTGATTCTTCGTTCTCTAATGTATCCATTAACTGGCTTGCTTCATTAAATGTCATAAGAGCCCGTCTCATATGGCTAGCACTCGTGATCAATGTAACATCTTGCAATCCTTCTTCTCTTACAATATCCATAGAGAATAATGCATTCTCTACTGTGTCTGTTGCCAATGCTTCTTTAACTATTCTTTTTTTATCGACACCTTTTTCAACTAACCAATCATACATCAACTCTGCTTCTGTATTCTCTTTTTTAGGTACTCCGCCGGTTACGATGATTTTTGAATCTGGATACTTTTCTGCAGTCTTCAAGGTGACTTTTAATCTTTCTAAAAGAGTTTCTTGCATCTCGCCTTCATCTGAAAGAGCATAGCCTAATGTGATGATGACATGCTTGTTTTTAGAGATATCCTCAGGAACTTCAGAATTAAGTTGTGTTTTTTCAATTTCATCAATAACATCAAATTTCTTTTTATATTCTTGTCCTCGTTCTTGATTTATTTCAGAAAGTTTTTGCATATCTTTTCCAACTGCATCTGTATCTCCTGTAACTTTTGAATAAGCAGCATGCAACACATAAGCTTCAAAGTTATCAGGGTCAAGATCCATGATCTCTTCATATGAGTTTAGGGCTTCTGGAATTTTATCTTGCAATATCTGTGCAGAAGCCAATGAACGTTTCAAATCGACATCATAAGGATCTATCACTGTAGCACGAGCAAAAGATTGTTCGACTACATCATAATCACCATGCAACGTTATTCCTTGGAATAACTCTTTTTCGGCTTTTTTCATATCTCCGCCATACCAATAATAATGCATAGCAATCTCTTTAAGTGCTGCTATGCGCTCACTTGTGGGTTCATTATTACGAACTTGTTCGAATAATTCTTCTGTGTTTGCTTTTGGTTCGTCTTTTTCAGTTCCTGAAGAACTTTTATTTGAGTTATCTTTTACCTCAGAAGTTCCTACAGCAGAAGAAGTTGCAGAGTTATCGGACAGGGTATTGCTAGGACTAGAACAAGCTACAAGAACAAGTGATGTAAACATCATAAAAAATAAAGAAACTTTCTTATTCACTATGAACACCTTCCCTTTTTTATTATTTTATCCAACCATTATATAAAGCGCTTTTTTAATATGTCCATAAAATAGCAAGTTAACTATTCTGTGCAACCATGCCAACCTGCCTTTATAGAAACCTCTTTTTTTATTTAAAGAACAAAGCTAAGTCCAATAGTTCAGTATCGCACCATTTTCCCCTTCGACTGGATCTTTATCCGGCTTAGCAACAGATACAATTGTTTGTTTGATCGCCTCATAATTTTCTGCTTCGCCTTTTTGTATATCCGGCTCAAGTCCATCAGGATATGCACCCACTATCTTGAAATCATCACTTGCTTCAATTCGCTTATGGGCTACGCCTGCAGGAAGGAGCAAAACATCCCCTTTTGAAAAAGAATACAGCTCCGCATTCGGACCGCCAAGCTGGATAGTTGCTTCTCCAGCAATACAAGCCAATACTTCATGAGTCGTAGCATGAAAATGATGGTAAGAAAAGATACCATTCACCCAGCCATTTGAATAACCGTTTTGTTCAAACAAATTTAATATACTCTGTGCTGAATCCGGCTTGCCCAATAAACCCATTACTCTTTTGGGATAATAAAGAACAGGGAGCGAGTTATTGGGAAACGGTTGATTTTCTACGATGTAAAACGTTTCTACCATAAGTTCTAACTTCCTTTCTTCTACGACTGATCAAAAACTACCTTAATCAAACTCTTCGTATTCATTTGGATGTTGTCCTTCTACTCTGCCGGCTTCCCCTTTGTCTAAAGCATCAATCTTTTGACTATCTTCTTTTGTTAATTCAAAATCAAAAACATTCAGGTTCGCTTTTTGGTGTTTTGCGGACGAGGCTTTTACAATGGGCACTACATTATTCTGCAAATTCCAGCGGATAATAATTTGAGCAGGTTCTTTTCCATATTTTTCAGCAAGAGCAACAATGGTTTCATTCTCCAACACATCATTGATTTCACGACCAAATGGACTCCATGCTTCCGTTTGAATACCTAATTTTTTATTAGCTTTGACCAGTTCATTATTATTAAAATAAGGATGATGTTCAATTTGGTTTGTAGCAGGAGTAACGCCTGTCTTTTCAATGATACGTTCAAGATGTTCCGGCAAGAAATTAGATACACCAATCGTTTTGATCAGCCCAAATTTTTGTGCATCTACTAAAGCTTGCCAAGCTTGTTCATATTTACCTTGTTTAGGTAGCGGCCAGTGAATCAAGTATTTATCAAAGTAATCGATACCAATACGATACAAAGATTCTTGAATCATTTTGATTGCATTATCGTATTCATGGGACATACCAGGAAGTTTTGAACTAATCAGCAATTCTTCACGTGGAATGGATGAACGGCGCACAGCTTCTCCTACCATACCTTCATTATTGTAATTGGTTGAAGTGTCGATGAGTCGATAACCCGCGTCAATAGCTGTAAGAACATTGTTTAAGCCTTGTGCTCCTTTGATGTTTACTGTTCCAAATCCAATAGCCGGTAAACTCATTCCGTCGTTTAATTCGATCTTCTCTATTTTTATCATCTTATTTCCATCCTTTCTATGAATATTCCTTTATATCATTTAGTATAAAGGATAAAAAAAAGACTATCATGTAATACGCACTTGGAATTTGAAAATGAAGGAACAATCGGTATGCGTACTAATTGGTTTGATAAAGTAAGAGTTTTTTGCAGTTTGTATATACTATTGAATAATTGGCAGATAGTCTGAATGAGCGTTTGAAAACTACTAACATTGGCGAAGATAAATTGACTGTTATTTTAGACACACATAAATTTAAGCAAAATTTAGGTTTGACACAAAAGTAATCTTTTAAATGAGGTTGTCCATAAAATCACCAAAAATATGCTATTTCAAAAAGACACCCCTGAAGTTCAACTGTTAGGCTGAAATTAAGGGTGTCTTTCTACTTTACTCATTTATATTCATGTTCTCATCGTAAAAAAGTTAGTCAAAATCCATTTGATTTTTAATGATTTGGGCACTAACTGCATGAACTTTTGATGGGTCGTCAATTCTTCGATAGCCTTCTCATTTTTCTCCAGATAAGCTGCAACAGTATCCAACGAATGTTCATTTTTGTTAAGTTCTTCCATCACTTTTTTAATGTTAGGACCAGTAATCAAGGAATGTTTGTCGTGCAATTGGTATGTTTCTCCCTCAGCAGCAACACTCTTGATCAGCAGCAATAAGGCGATATTGAATCGGGTGCCTTTAAATGTCACGATACCCCTATTCGCTTGTTCATCCTCATACCAATAATTTCCTTCATCGTAGACTAGTTTGCTCTTTAACAGCTCAAAATCTTCTGTGATTTTTTCATTGTTCAAGGTCAAATACGTTTCGTTTTTTAACAACTGTTCCATATTTACTCGTACTTCATTGGTAACGAATCCTTCGCCGCTAACAAATTTAGGAGCTTTTCCTTCTTTTGTCTTGTCGACCAGGATACGCTTGGCTTTGATATCGATATCTCTCACGACCCATACTCTGCCGGCCAATAGAATTTTGCTTTCGATTTGGATATCAGGTGTAAATGGCAAGCTGCCGATACGCTCATGTTGATAATGAACAGAAAAATCGCTAGTTGTTAAAAAAAGAGCGTAAAAATCCCTAAAGCGGAGCAAGCGTTCTCCTTCTATGCCAACAATTGCTTCTTCATCCATGATTTCGATAAATTCTTTTTCTACCATATAATCAATTAATGTCGCCAAGTCTGTGTCTGAAATCTCTTTCCATACTGGAAAAATTTGGTTCATGCGCATGAGTTGTGCTAACGGTACACTTATTTTTTGGAAAAGAATTGCCATCACTTGATGTGCCAACGCATTGTAAGGCGTTTCAATCGTTTCCATGGCATCTATTTCTTTTCGTTCCAATAAGTCTAGAGCAGAGTAGGTCTGAAGCATTTCCCACGGATCATCTTCTACAATATGCAAAATACTTTGATGAGTTCGTCGGCCGCTACGTCCCAGACGTTGGCTAAGAGAAGAAGTAGACGGCGGAGCATTATACTGCACCACACTGTCCACCGACCCGATATCTATTCCCAATTCCAATGTGGAAGTACAAGTAATCGTGAACAAATCCTCTTCATTATTTTTAGCGAAAAATTCGACTTCCTCACGCAAAACCTTATCAATAGAAGAATGATGAGCAAAGTATCGGATAGGTGCGTTCTCTTCTTTTGCCATTTTTTCTAATTTATGGGTGATTTCTTCCACTTTGTTTCGAGAATTCGGAAAAATCAACATCGTTTCATTTTTGGAATACTGATAAATCGAGGCTAAAGATTCCCTTGAAATAAATGGCCCTGTTTCTCCGCTCGTATAATCTATCGTAACGAACAAGTCATTCTTTTCACGGTCTACAAGAATATCTGTCTCACGCTTGCTGCCAAAGAAAGCTTTCGCATAGCCGAAATCGGTCTTGCTCAAGGTGGCGCTCATCGCGATAAAACGCGGATTTTGCATTAATTGATTGATCCGCTGCATCAGGGATTGGAGGTGGATTCCGCGTTGTGTCCCTAAAAAACTATGCAGTTCATCAATGATAATCCATTCTACTCCTTTAAATAAGTGCTGCGCTTCACCAGGACGGTTTACTAGCATACCCTCGATCGATTCGGGTGTAATCAACAGAATGCCTTTAGGCTGCTTCACAACTTTCTTTTTCTGTGCTTGAGAAGCTTCACCGTGCCACCTAGTAATCGGAACATCCAAATAGTGACATAGTTCACTGATGCGTTGAAACTGATCGTTTATTAGGGCTTTTAGAGGCGAAATGTACAAAACCTTTAGTCCCGTTTTCCACTCTTCCACACTATTGAGCGCTGGAATGAACGCCGCTTCTGTTTTTCCCGATGCTGTCGGTGCAGACAGAATAAGGTTGTGATCGGTATTGGCAATCTGTTTGATGGACGCACTTTGGATTCTGGTTAATGCCGGCCAGCCTTTATCATAGATATACTCTTGAATGTTCCTGTTTAAACTATCAAATGCTTGCATCAGTAAACCTCTATTTCGTCATGGTCATCTGCATCTTTCTCCACAGTGACTGCTTTTCTTCCAAATCGTTCGACAAGAATCTGATCAAAGGAATGTTCCGGATTTTGGCGCAGCAAAGACAAGATTTCAATATAATCCTTAATGACCGATCGTGGTGTCAAGAATGCCGCAGATCCTGGGCGATTTAATTGTTCTTCCATATAATGCTGAATCTCACTGGCTGTTACTGACAGTATTGTTTGATTAGCTGTATTGTAGATTTCCAATAACTTGTTCAACAGAATAAAAATTTCTTCTGGCGTCAGCGGCTTCAAATCGATAACTGTACTATTAACATTGACATAGGGTTTGTTTTTCATCAATTCATTGCCGAGTCGGGTTTTTAATGCGCCATAACTTGCTAATCCTCTGCGCTCATCATATATTGTATTTTTTGTTGCACCAAAATTAATAAACAAGCCTTTTGCTTCATTCGTTTTTGTTTCATTGTATAAATTAAGAATCATTTCATAATTTTTTTCACGAGTCATAGATCGCGGCAGTTTGTACAAATTGACAGACTCATCAAAATTTATGACAAATCCTTTGTAGCCGATTTTCAAAAATAATTCCGCCAAGTTTTTCACTGCGATCAGATAATTTGAATCATTGATGATATTTTTGATGCCTAATTCTTTGGACGCTTCTGTTTTGGTTGTAATATCTCCGCGAATCCAACGAATGGCTTCAATTTGAAGCGACACATTGTCTTGTGCGATTCCCTCGAAATACTTTATCAGCGCTTGGCCGAATTCATAGGAAAGACCGGATGAATAGAAGGAATTCGTCGTTTTCAAAATAACATTTTGCACCAGTTTCCAGTTGGCCTTTTCCATCAATGCAGCAACGGAAAGATTATGTTCTGTAGCAATCTGATCGAGTAGCACTTGAATCCACTGCTGAACAATCGTCTCAATCGCATTCCCGTTGCGGTTGTTTTTGATGGTGATCTTATTGACGATTTCATTATACAATGCCAATGCTTTTCCAGATGAATCATAAAAACGGCGGGTCGGAGTCAAATCAATCGTAGACACAACGAAATTTTTTTGCAGCGCCAGCGATTCAATTGTCCGCAGAACAAAACTTTTTCCCGAACCGAAATCCCCCACCCAAAAACGCAGATCACTCGTGCCGTCTTCTAATTTTTGTAAAGTCGTAATGATTTCCTCAACTTCATTGCTTCTTCCCACCAACACATGCTGTACGCCTTTTACAGGAACAACTCCTGCCTCAAGTGAGTCAATAATTGTTTGGGCATCCTTCTTTCTCAGCTTCTTTTCAACCATCAACCCATTCCCTCATTTCTTCTATAAAATCGTCTTCAATAATGACTTGTTGTTGTTGGATAACCAATACTTGATCGTCAAACACTTCGTACAACACCTCATTCAATTCATTAAGATAGGCCTGATACAATTTCCCTTTATTGTTTGCTTGTTGCTTAAAGGCTTCTAACGATATTTCGCCGTTTGCCACGATAGTTTTCAGAAAACTCATCTGTTCCATCTGTTCAATAGACGGCTCGTTGTTTTGCTTTTCCGTCTCTTCTATTACAGAAACAAAAACTTCAGATTCCATTTGTCCTTTTACCGGCAGTATTTTTGTCTGATTAAGAACATCTGAGCTTACATCTGAACCTAACTCTTTGATCGTCTTTTCTTCTCTCAAATAATCGTCAACCCTATCGATTATCGTACCCAATGCCAAGTGGGATGCAGTGATCAATTCATTGTCTAATTTGACCTCTCTTCGTTTTGGCTGAGTCAATTCTCTTAAAGCTACCGGCCAGCTTTTATAAGACAAATCTTGAGCGAGCAGCAGCTGTTGGTAATCGGCTTGTCTAGTTGGGTAAATAAACTTTTCCCGTTCTTTTTGCTGTGCTTTTGTCAACGGCAATTCTGCTTTTTCCATTAGAAAAATAAACAGGATGCGTTTATGTGCATCCCCACTCAACTTGATTACTTTTGTAGCAATTTTTTTCAATTCGGGATCTGTCGCCAACTCCTCAAGAAGTATGCTGATTTGTTCGATTGATTGATTAAGAACAAACTTCGCCGCTTCATTCCAAGCCGTCTTGTTGGCGTTTCGCAAGGCAGTGATAGTTGAGTAACCCAATTCTAAGTCGATTTCCTGGTCTAGAGAAGCTTGAATCTTTTGGAATGTTGTATGCGGCAAGTAGTTTTCCAGACTCCCCAGGCTTTCCTCGACAGACAACAAGCGAAATCCTGCGACTTCTTTACGGATTCTGTTTTCAGTCAGAGAATAGAGATCTGTCGGCAAGGAATCCGTTTCTTCCCAGATACGTGTATCATCCATCGATAAATGGAAAAATTTTCTAAAATAATTATAAGGTTTGACCTTCCATTTGATTGATTCATCTTCTACATCTTGCAAGATGATTTGCAACAGCTCAACGTATTTTTCTAGACAAACGGACATAACCGCGGATATTTCCGAAAACTTAGTCTCACGTTTTTTTATATACTTAAAATGATCCATTTCAATCTGGCTAAATACCTCTTTATCCCGTAACTCTCCCGAGGGATCCCACCATAATCTTTTAGTACCGAATGGCGTTAACCCAAATTGCATGATCGTTTCTTTATCCGGAAAAGGCATAAATTCTTGATATGTTTTAATCTCCTGTTTCAAAATAATCTCGACATCTTTGGATAACATCGCTTCCAATGCATAAGAAAAAGAGACCGTTAGCTGTGTATGATCCATTTTATAAAATGACCAGACTACCTCGGCAGCCAACTGATAAAGTTCATCAAAAACCGATGCACGATAATAATAATGATCGTACTTCACTTGCTTGATATTTTTACGTTTCCTTTTCAATTCTGCATCAACGATTACGCACAATCTTTCAAATAGCTCTTCAACCGTTTTTTCTAATTGTTGTGTGAAGTTGCCGTTCATCCGTACAGACGATGCAACATAGCTGATCCATGCTTTTCTATTGCCTTTTTTCGCTTTGTACTTTTTTAC
>JAVWJE010000013.1:0-16016 GCA_036639135.1 Carnobacterium sp.
GAAGGGTTAAAAGTTATTGCCGTTCGCCCGGATACACCCGCAGAAAAAATGAATATAATAGTAGGAGATACTTTAATTTCTTGTAATAACCAAGAATTAGAAACAGAAGATGACTTCTATCAAGCCCTCTCAAAAAATAGCGTTTATTGTCACCTGAAAGTAAAGGGACCAGATGGAGAATTAAGATTAACCGAGACAGCACTATATGCAGATTCGCCACATGAAATTGGAATCGTGTTACTTTCGGGCAAATAAAAAAAGTTGAAATTGTCAGATGGAGGTAAAACATGAAAAAAGTTTTAATTGTTGATGATGAACAATCGATATTAACTCTATTGACGTTTAATTTAGAAAAAGAAGGGTATCAAGTGCAGACAGCGTTAGATGGATTAGCTGGTTATCAACTAGCGCTAGCTAACGAGTACGATTTTATTATCTTAGATTTGATGATGCCTTCAATGGACGGTATAGAAGTTTGTAAAAGGTTACGTCAAGAAAAAATCGATACCCCTATTATGATTTTAACCGCTAAAGATGATGAATTAGATAAAATTATTGGTTTAGAATTAGGTGCAGATGATTATATGACTAAGCCGTTCAGCCCGCGGGAAGTACTGGCTAGAATGAAAGCAATCATGCGACGCATTAAACCTCAGTTAGTAATGAATGAAAAGATAGAAGAAAAAGATAATGATAATGAGGAAATCACAATTGGAGAGATTGGTATTTTTCCTAGTCAATATAAAGTAACCGTTCGAAAGGAATTAATTGAGTTAACACCAAAAGAGTTCGAACTCTTATTGTATATGTCAAAAAGACTAAATCGCGTTTTAAGTCGGGAACAGTTATTAAATGCGATTTGGAATTTTGATTATATAGGAGAGACAAGAATAGTAGATGCTCATATCAGTCACATACGAGAAAAAATTGAAACAGACACTAAGAAACCCGTTTATATTCGTACAGTAAGAGGTTTTGGATACAAGTTTGAGGCTCCAAAACGATGAAAAAAATACAGACACAAGTTTTGACCGTTTTCATGGTATTGTTCATTATTTTTGGTGGGTGTGTTGGTTTTTTTTCAACTCAAGTGATGCAAAACTATGCAAATGAGAATCAGCAAGAGGACTTAATGGAACAATCTAAGCTTGTTTTAAGTAACTTTAATGGCGTAGTTAAAGATAGACTTGCTTTTTCTGATTTGAAAAGACAAGCATTGAAAGTAAAAGAGTACACGAACCAGCGGATTACTTTAATCGATCTAAAAGGGACTGTTATCTATGATTCTATAATAGATAATGATAGCGCATTAGAAAATCATCGTAATCGCGAAGAGATAAAAGCAATAATAAAGGGAGAACCAGAAGGCACAGATACTAGAATAAGTGAAAGCACTAAAAAAACACTTTATTACGTAGCTCAGCCAATAGTTGATCAGTCAGGAGAATTGATAGGCATCCTTAGGTTAGCTAAACCTTTAGCAGAAATGAATCAACTAAATGGTCAAATTTTACAGTCTATTTTGGTTTTTATTGTTTTGGCATTGATACTGACAACTGGAATTACCTTTTTAATTGCAAAATATATTGCTAAGCCTATTGAAGAAGTTATGAACGTAACGAAAAAACTGTCTAATAAACAATATGGAGCACGATATAGTGGAGATGGCTATGGTGAAGTAAACAAACTTGGCGAAACAATCAACGAACTGGCAGAAAGTCTAGATGAACAAATGCAAGAAATTATTCAAAATAGAGAGCGAATCAATGAATTGATCAATCATTTAGTGATTGGTGTTATGCAATTGGATGAAGATGGCAACATCCAAATCGTTAATCCCGCAATGTGTCAAATTTTTGATATGGAAAGCAGTGTATTGTTGGGTAAATCGTACGTTGAGGTCACAAAAAGTTATGGTTTGAGTCATTTAATTGAAAAAGCTTACCGTAAAAAAGAAATTCAGAATAAAGAAATTTATTTCTATTTCCCTACTGAGCGAATTGTTGATGCTAACGTCGTTCCAATAGTTGGAAAAACAAAAGATGATATGAACTTGATCGTGTTATTATATGACATTACAGAAATAAGACGCTTAGAAAAAGTTCGAACAGACTTTGTTACCAATGCTTCCCATGAGTTAAGAACTCCAGTAACAGCTTTAAAAGGTTTCTCAGAAACGTTATTGGATGGGGCTATGGAAGACAAAGCAACCTTGAAGCAATTTTTAGAAATTATGTTAGAAGAAAGTACCCGACTTGATTTATTGGTAAATGATATCTTAGAGTTATCTAAACTAGAACAGCGGCAAGTTCCGATTGCTTATGAAAAAGTTGTTGTTAAAGAGGCTGTTTTATCTACATTTAAATTGATAAAACAAAAAGCTGAGCAAAAAAACATTACACTGAATTTAATTGAAGAAGATAGTGTTACAATTGAAGGAGATAAGGATCGTTTAAAACAAATTTTAGCAAATTTAATTGATAATGCTGTTATTTATACGAAATCTGGTGGAGCGATCAATGTAGTGCTCAATAAAACAGAACAACAAGCCATTATTGCAATTAGTGATAATGGGATGGGTATTCCAGAAGATGAAATAAATCGTATTTTTGAACGTTTTTATCGTGTAGATAAAGGGCGAAGTCGTAATTCAGGTGGAACGGGATTAGGATTGTCTATTGTAAAATACTTGGTTGAGAACTTTAATGGTACGATTACAGTGAAGAGTAAAGTCGGATTGGGAACAACTTTTGAAGTAACGTTTCCGCTACGTCATTTTTAAAAAGAATAAAAAAGAGACTAAAAAAAGTAACCATTACTTTTTTTAGTCTCTTTTTGTCTTTACATATTTTCAATTCCTTTACACAGCGGTACATGATCATTACACAAAGAGAGCACAGAATAGATAGTCGTCCTTTACTATAAGAGATGTGGACAAGAAAAGAAGTCCAACATTATAAAAAAAGGATGGGATAATGTGCATATAAAAAAATCATCAAAATTAGTGTTAACTTTAGGAATAGGATTGTTTTTAGCTGCTTGTGGAAATACGTCTTCTGATGCAGCTGGATCAAGTTCAACTGGAGAAGAATTTGATACCTCTCAAACGATCCATGTTGTCTCTCGTGAAGATGGATCAGGAACACGTGGTGCCTTCACTGAAATTACAAAAGTGTTAGAAAAAGATGCTGATGGCAATGAAATAGACGGAACTTATTCCGAAGCAGCGATCCAAAATAGTACAGATGGAGTAATGACTTCTGTTGCTGGAGATGCAACTTCCATTGGTTATATTTCATTGGGATCATTAAATGACAAAATTAAAGCTATCAAAATAGAGGGTGTCATTCCAAAGGCTGAAACAATTAAAGATGGTTCATATGCTATTGCTCGCCCTTTTAATGTAGTTTATAAAGATAATTTAAATAAAGAAGCACAAGATTTTTGGGATTTTATGTTTAGTCAACAAGGACAAGAAATTATTGTGAAAGAAGGCTATGTGGAGGCTAATGATAAGGCTCCAGTTTATACTGCTCCAAAAAACGTAGAGGGAAAAATAAGTATCGTAGGTTCAACTTCTGTTACGTCTGTTATGGAAGTTCTAGCTGAAGAATATAAAACACTAAATCCAAAGGCAACGATAGATATTACCTCAAATGGATCTTCTGCTGGAATTGCAGCCGCGATAGATGGAACAGCAGATATTGGGATGGCTTCTCGTGAATTAAAAGAAGAAGAAAAAACGAGTTTAACAGTGGGCGTTCTTGCGATGGACGGGATTGCAGTTATCGTGAATAAAGAAAATACGATTGATGAATTAACAATGAAACAAGTGAAAGATATTTTTACAGGCGAATGGACTACATGGAAAGACTTAGCTAAATAAAATATTTTTACTATTCTAGATGTGAAAATCGAATAAAGCATTAGAAAATAATAAGTAGATTTGAGTGATGGAGTTGAAAAATAAGAAAGCGAATAAGATGAAAGTAAAAAAAATGGATCGTTTTATGCAGAGTGTCTTTCTGCTATCAGCTTTACTATCAGTACTGGCGATCATCTTGATAGCTACATTCATTTTTGCTGGAGGAATTCCTTTTATAGCAAAGTATGGACTGAGTAATTTTTTATTAGGAGAAAAATGGACACCATCAAATAATCCAGCAGCGTTTGGGATCTTGCCAATGATTTTTGGCTCTGTCTCTGTTACCTTAGGTGCAATTGTAATTGGTGTTCCTGTCGGAGTTATGACAGCAGTGTTTATGGCTGAATATTGCTCTCCTAAGCTCTATAAAATGCTAAAACCGTCTGTTAATTTAATGGCTGCTATTCCTTCTATTGTGTATGGATTCTTTGCTTTGCAGTTGATTGTGCCTTTCATGCGCCGTCTTTTTGGTGGAACGGGTATGAATATGTTAACCGTGATGCTTTTGTTAGGAGTGATGATTCTGCCAACTATTATAGGGATGTCAGAAGCAGCGATTCGTGCTGTTCCAAAGAGTTATTATAATGGCAGTCTTGCATTAGGAGCTACCCATGAGCGCTCATTGATGAAAGTAAGTTTGCCCGCAGCTAAATCAGGTATTCTTTCTTCTATTGTCTTAGGAATTGGACGCGCAATAGGTGAAACGATGGCTGTTGTACTAGTTGCTGGAAATCAACCACGTATTCCTGAGTCTTTGACCCAAGGAGTTAGGACACTGACAACGAACATTGTCTTAGAAATGTCTTATGCTACGGGTCAACATCGAGAAGCATTGATTGCAACGGCTGTCGTTTTGTTTGGTTTTATTTTATTGATTAACGGAGTGTTTCTGTTTATCAAGCGAAAAGAGGCCATTATTAGATGAAAAGTAAGTTGATTAAGAGCTTTATCTATCTGGCTAGTTTAGTTACTTTTGGTACATTGTTTTTTATTATCGGTTTTATTTTAATTAAAGGACTGCCACATTTGAGCTTTACTTTGTTTTCTTTTACTTACACAACAAGCAATGTTTCTTTGCTTCCAGCTTTGTTAACCACCTTTATGGTTGTCGGTTTAACTTTGTTGATTGCGACACCTATTGGGGTCTTTACAGGTTTCTATTTAGTCGAATATGCTAAAAAAATAATAAAATTGTTGGATTAATTCGAATAGCAACAGATACCTTATCAGCTATCCCATCCATTGTTTATGGTTTGTTTGGAATGTTATTCTTTGTTACATTTTTACAATTTCAATATTCGCTTTTAGCGGGTGTGTTAACGGCCGTTATCATGGTTTTACCCTTGATTATTCGCTCTACTGAGGAATCTCTGCTTTCTGTTAAAGATTCGCTAAGACAGGCTAGTTTCGGTTTAGGAGCGGGTAAACTAAGAACCATCTTTAAAGTTATCTTACCTGTTGCTATGCCAGGGATTTTATCTGGTGTTATTTTAGCAAGTGGGCGAATAGTAGGAGAAACAGCTGCTTTAATGTATACCATGGGAACATCGACTAATTTACCGGATAGCTTATTTTCTTCTGGAAGAACACTTGCTTTGCATATGTATGTATTGTCTAGTGAAGGTCAACATGTGAATGAGTCTTATGCTACGGGAGTCGTTTTGATTCTGACCGTTTTGATTATTAATGGATTATCAACTTACCTCAGTAACCGACTCATAAAGGAGACAATAGGATGAATAAAGTAACGATTAAAGAGTTGAATTTATTCTATGGAGAATTTCAAGCACTCCATAATATTGACTTAACCATTTCAAAAAATGAAATTACAGCCTTTATCGGACCGTCAGGATGTGGAAAATCAACCTTAATTAAAAGTCTAAATAGAATGAACGACTTAGTAGAAGGTTGTGAAGTAAAAGGAGAAATAAAGATAGATAACGAAGATATCTATGCAAAAGAGAGTGATGTCAATCTTTTACGTAAACGTGTGGGAATGGTTTTTCAACAGCCTAATCCTTTTCCAATGAGCATTTACGATAATGTTGCTTATGGACCTAGAACTCATGGGATTAAAAACAAGCAGAGGCTAGATGAATTAGTTGAAAAGAGTTTAAGAGAAGCAGCAATTTGGGAAGAAGTAAAAAATGATTTGAAAAAAAGTGCCTTAACCTTATCTGGCGGACAACAACAACGCATTTGTATTGCTCGGGCATTAGCTGTTGAACCTGAAGTTTTATTGATGGATGAGCCAACAAGTGCACTAGATCCAATTTCCACTGCAAAGATAGAGGAACTAGTAATCGGATTAAAAAGAGATTACACTCTTGTTATCGTAACACACAATATGCAACAAGCTTCTCGTATATCCGACAAAACAGCCTTCTTTTTAAACGGGAAAATAGTGGAATTTGATGAAACAAGAAAGATTTTTACAAATCCTCAAAAAAAAGAAACAGAAGATTACATTTCTGGACGTTTTGGTTAAAGACTTAAAGTACTGAGGAGTTGATAAAGTGAGGCAAAATTTTGAAGAAGAGTTGAATTATTTGCATCATCATTTTTCGCAAATGGGAATGATGGTTAATGAAGCTATCTACAAATCAGTAAAATCTTTTATCAATCACGATAAAAGATTGGCACAAGAAGTTATTAATCAAGACTATCAAATAAATGAGATAGAATTAGTTTTAGAAAAGAAGTGTTTTGAATTGATTGCACTTCAACAACCCGTAACTAGCGACTTACGAAAAATAGTGACGATTATGAAAGCTTGTGTTGATTTGGAGCGGATGGGAGATCATGCGGTCAGTATTGCAAAGTCCACTATCCATGTAAAAGGAACAAAACGAATCCCACAAATGGAAGAGAAAATAGAAACATTATCTGGACAAGTAAAATTACATGTTCGCTTAGTATTAGAAGCTTATTTAAAAAAAGATGTGCAAGAAGCTCGAAAAATTGCGAACAGTGACAGTATTATCAATGCACTATCTAAAGAAATTTTCGAACAAAGTATTGAAGAGATGAAAAATGACTCTGATTTAGTTATAGGGGGCACCGATTATCTTTTTGTTTCTAGATACCTAGAGCGTATTGGTGATTACGTAACGAATATATGTGAGTGGATTATTTATCTTGAAACTGGAAAAATTTCAGAATTAAATTCGAATCATACCAGCTAATAAAAAACCCTTTATCACTTGACTAAGTTCAAGTGATAAAGGGTTTTTTATAGAACAACGTTTTATCATTTTTTTCAATGAAAGGATAATCATGTTAAATACTTAAGATGGTGGCGATTGAAAATTCACTAACACCTATTTTTTTGTATAAAAAATCTTTAACTTATTCGATAATCTAAAAAGCTAATTACGGACAAGTCACAGCTTTAAAAGACTCGAAAATTTGTCTGTTTTGAGTTGAAAACCGCTCAGTTGAAGATTTTATTTCATCAGAATCTTTAAAAACTGACTATTCTTTGCGGTTTAAGAGTAAAAGAGCTAAGATAAAAATGAAAACATTTATTTATTTATTTACACAAAATTTACAATTAAACCGGCGAACGTTTACAAAAATAAGTTATGATGAGTGAATATATGGGTTAGATAACTACCTAGGAGGTAAATCATGAAATTTAATAAATACAATAAAATGATAATCACATTAATGATCGGTTTCTTTTTAACAGCTTGTAAACCATTAGAAGGAGAAGAGTCCATCACAGCAGTAGGATCTTCTGCGTTGCAACCATTAGTTGAAGCAGCTGGCGAACAATATGGTTCTGAAAATTTCGGAAAATTTATCAACGTTCAAGGTGGAGGAAGTGGAACAGGTCTAGGACAAATTGCTGCTGATGCTGTAGACATAGGCAACTCGGATATTTTTGCAGAAGAAAAGAATGGAATAGATGCATCAAAATTAGTTGATCATCGAGTAGCTGTAGTTGGTATTACTCCAATCGTCACGCCAGGAGTAGGGGTTACCGATATTAGTTTAGAAAACTTGGGAAAAATATTTACTGGAGAAATTACAAATTGGAAAGAGCTAGGGGGGAAAGACTTAGCTATCACAGTGCTAAACCGTTCATCTGGAAGTGGAACACGTGCTACTTTTGATCGTTGGGTTCTTCCAGAAGGTACAAAAAGTATTGTTACTCAAGAACAAGAATCTAGTGGGACAGTAAGACAAATTGTTGGAAGTACACCAGGTACAATTAGTTATGTTGCTTTTTCGTATGTAGATGACACGGTGAAAGCTTTATCCGTTAATGGAGTAAAACCAACAGATGAGAATGTTAAAAAAAATAAGTGGATTATATGGTCTTATGAGCACATGTATACCAATGGAGAACCAACAGGATTAACAAAGGATTTTTTAGATTATATTTTATCAGATGAAATTCAAGGCTCCTTGATTGAAGCACTTGGCTATATTCCAACAAATAGAATGCAATTTGAAAGAGACTCAAAAGGGAATACAACTGAAGTTCCTAAAGAGGAAAAAAAGGGCTCTAAATAGTCCTTTTCACTAGCAATGAAAGAAAGTATAAGAGGAGGGTTTCTTTTGGAAGACATTCAAAAAAAGCTGGCGGAACATTCCGGTAAAAGCAGACTTGAAAAAATCGGGAAAATGATTAGTTTTTTGTGTATCGCATTTATTGTTTTTGTTGTATTATCTATTCTATATTTCGTAGCGAGTAAAGGGATTTCTACCTTTACTAAAGACGGAGTATCCTTAGGAGGTTTTCTTACAGGTACGGTTTGGAATCCTGGAAGTATCTCAGAAAACGGAAAACCATTGACTGGAGCATTGCCTATGATAGCTGGGTCGTTTATCGTTACCGTATTATCAGCAGCAGTAGCTACTCCCTTTGCAATCGGAGCTGCTATTTTCATGACTGAGATTTCACCAACGGTCGGTAAGAAAATATTGCAACCCGTTATCGAGTTATTAGTTGGTATACCTTCTGTCGTTTACGGATTTATTGGATTATCTGTCATTGTACCATTTATGCGCAATACGTTTGGTGGAAGTGGTTTTGGGATAATTTCTGCAGCAATCGTATTATTTGTCATGATCTTACCGACAGTTACGAGTATGTCAGTAGACACATTAAAATCTGTTCCACGTCACTACCGCGAAGCTTCATTAGCATTGGGAGCAACGAGGTGGCAAACGATTTACAAAGTTGTTTTAAGAAGTGCAACACCAGGATTGTTAACGGCCGTTGTTTTTGGGATGGCTCGTGCTTTTGGAGAGGCTTTAGCCGTTCAAATGGTTATTGGAAATGCGGCATTGATGCCAACTAGTTTAATCACACCAGCTTCCACTTTGACAAGTATTCTAACAATGAATATGGGAAATACAGTGATGGGAACACTTGAAAACGATGTTCTTTGGTCATTGGCTTTGATTCTATTAGTGATGGCTTTATTCTTTAATATTTTAACACGTTGGATTGGCAAGAAAGGGGCTATGAATTAAGATGAATGCTAAGAAAATAGATAAAATCGCTATCGGATTTTTATATGGGATGGCTGGAGTTATCGTATTAATTTTGTTTAGTTTGTTGGCTTTTATTTTATGGCGTGGTATTCCGCAAATTTCTTGGGAATTTCTAACAACGCCATCAAAATCTTTTCAAACAGGCGGCGGAATTGTTATTCAGTTATTTAATTCATTTTACTTACTTATTTTAACGATGCTTATTAGTACGCCTCTTTCTTTAGGAGCTGCTATTTATTTATCAGAATATGCAAAGAAAAATTTACTAACTGACTTTATACGCACAATTATTGAAGTATTAAGTTCATTGCCTTCTGTTGTTGTTGGGTTGTTTGGATTCTTAGTATTTGTTTTGCAATGGGGGTTAGGCTTTTCCATTCTTTCTGGTGCAATGGCGCTGACTTTATTTAACCTTCCTCTTTTAACAAGAACAATTGAGGACTCATTAACAGCGATACCGTTAACACAAAGAGAAGCAGGATTAGCGTTAGGATTATCACGATGGGAAACAGTCAACCTGGTTATTTTACCAGCTGCATTACCGGGTATATTAACAGGTATGATTTTAGCTGCTGGTCGAATTTTTGGAGAAGCAGCTGCATTGATTTATACAGCTGGTCAAAGTGCACCTGCATTAGATTTTACAAATTGGAATCCACTGTCTATCTCAAGTCCATTAAATGTGATGCGTCCAGCTGAAACGCTAGCCGTTCATATTTGGAAAATTAATAGTGAAGGTGTCATGCCAGATGGCGCATTAGTTTCTGCGGGAGCTTCAGCAGTGTTAGTCATTTCTGTCTTGTTATTTAACTTAGGAGCTCGTTATTTAGGAAAAAAACTTCAGAAAAGAATTACAGCAGGCTAAAGATAATCAATGATTAAGAGTAGTTAAGGAGGGTGAAAAATGTCAGAACAAACAAACATTGAAACAAATATCATTAAAATGAAACCTGACGTACCTGTAGATTTATCTACGAAAGATTTGCATGTTTGGTACGGACAAAATGAAGCCATAAAAGGTGTGTCACTAGAATTTGAAGAAAACAAAATAACGTCTTTGATTGGTCCTAGTGGTTGTGGCAAATCGACTTATCTACGCTCGTTGAATCGAATGAATGATGAGATTCAAATTGCTCGAGTAACTGGTGAAATATTGTATCACGGAAAAGACATCAATACACCTGAAACAGATGTATATGAAATGCGCAAGAATATTGGGATGGTTTTCCAACGTCCTAATCCTTTTAGCAAATCTATTTATGATAATATTAGTTTTGCTTTAAAACGTCATGGAGTTAAAGATAAAAATGCGTTGGATGAAGCAGTAGAAACAAGTTTAAAACAAGCTGCTTTATGGGAACAAGTAAAAGACGATATTCATAAAAACGCCCTAGCTTTATCAGGAGGACAACAACAACGTTTATGTATTGCTCGTGCGATAGCTTTAAAGCCAGATGTTTTACTACTTGACGAGCCTGCAAGTGCTCTAGACCCCATTTCTACAAGCCAAGTAGAAGATACTTTATTACAATTAAAAGAAAAATATTCTATTATTATAGTGACACATAATATGCAGCAGGCTTCGCGAATTAGTGATTATACGGCGTTCTTTTATTTAGGGAATGTTATTGAATATGATGAAACAAGAAAAATATTTACGCGACCAAAAATACAATCGACTGAGGACTACGTTTCAGGTAACTTTGGCTAGGAGGAAATTGGATGACTAAAGAAAACCATATTATTGAATCTAGAGATGTTCATTTATATTATGGGAAAAAAGAGGCGCTAAAAGGCGTTTCGTTAGATTTTTTACCCAATGAAATTACTGCGTTAATTGGGCCTAGTGGATGTGGTAAATCAACATACTTAAGAACGTTAAACCGAATGAATGATTTAATTCCAGATGTAACGATAACAGGAAACGTAACCTTTGAGAATAAAGATATCTATAGTCCTAAAATGGATACTGTAGAGTTAAGAAAAAAAATTGGAATGGTATTTCAGCAACCCAATCCTTTTCCATTTTCTATTTTTGAAAATGTAGCCTATGGGTTAAGAATTGCAGGAATGAAAGATAAAAATAAAATCGCAGAAATAGTAGAAATAAGTTTGAGAAAAGCAGCTGTTTGGGATGATGTCAAAGATAAACTTTCAAAAAGCGCTTTAGCCTTGTCTGGAGGTCAGCAACAACGGGTCTGTATTGCTAGAGTTTTAGCTGTTGAACCAGCTATTATCTTATTAGATGAACCAACTAGTGCATTAGATCCAGTTTCTAGTGGCAAAATTGAACGGATGTTGTTAGAGTTGAAAGAGGACTATACAATGATTATTGTTACCCATAATATGCAACAAGCATCACGCATTTCAGATAAAACGGCTTTTTTCTTAGATGGTCATTTAATTGAACATGGAGAAACAAGACAAATTTTTACGAATCCTCATAAAAAAGAAACAGAAGATTATATATCTGGACGTTTCGGGTAAAAGTTCGGTATAATTAAAAATAAAGATAGATTAATAGGAGTGATAGTTAGTGAGACGTGTATTTGAAGAAGAACTTAATGACTTGCACATCCATTTTTTTCAGATGGGAAAAGCTGTAAACGAGGCAATATATAAGTCTGTAAAAGCTTTTGTTAATCATGATAAAGCACTAGCAAAAGAAGTTATTGCTGGTGATGTTGCCATCAATAAAGATGAAGCAGATTTAGAAACTAGATGTTTTGAATTGATTGCTTTACAACAACCTGTTACAACAGATTTACGAAAAATTGTAACGATTATGAAAGCAAGTTCTGATTTAGAGAGAATGGGAGATCATGCAGTGAGTATTGCAAAATCGACAATTCGAGTAAAAGGCAATAAACGAGACTACGAAATAGAAGCACAAATTGCTGAAATGTCTGAAAAAGTTAAAGTGATGGTTCAAGATGTTTTACAAGCTTATGTTGTTTCAGATGCCAAACTAGCAAAAAAAGTAGCTCTAAAGGATATTGAAGTAGATAATGACTTTAAAAAAATCTATAAAGCATGTATCGATCAAATGAAAAGCGATCCAGAAATTGTTTTAGGTGCAACGGACTATATGTTAATCGCTGGTTTTATAGAACGTATTGGAGACTATGTTACAAATATCTCTGAATGGATTATCTATTTAGATACAGGTAAGATGGCTGAATTAAATACCCACAATAAAAATGACCGCTTTTTTAAAGTGTAACCCTTAAAAGAAAACTGTTGCTTAACGTTATTCCATTTGGAGTAGCTTAAGTAACAGTTTTTTTGTAAGGGAAAAAGTAGAAAGACATGAAAATAAAAATAGGTATGGTAAAATAAGATAATGAAAAAAACCGATAGATAGTTCGGTAAAGAGTGGGAGAATGACTATGAATAAAGAAGAGTCGTTATTATTAGATGAAGATAATATTAGACAAGTCAGTAAATTATTTAAGATTATCAGTGACCCAACACGGATTGCTATTTTATATCTTTTAAAAAAGCAAGAATTAAATGTGGGAACAATTGCTAAAGTTATGAACATGGAACAGTCAGCTGTCTCTCATCAGTTAAAAGCTTTAAAAACAGCGCGCTTAGTAAAATCTCAACGCAAAGGGAAAAGCATGTTGTATAGCCAAATGGATAACCATGTTTACAGTATTTTAGATCAAGGAATCATTCATATTAAAGAAGAAAAAGAAGGAGATTAGTTTATGTTATCTTTCTTTGAAATACAATAAAGAGACCGTTTGCTTTAATAGGTGCTTTATGTTAGGATAGTGAAAATTTAATCAGAAAAGGATGATCGCTTATGGGAATGCATCAATACATCAAAAGTTTAAGTGATTTAGAAAGTATTTTTCGTTGTCCGGGGAAGTTTAAATATGAAGAACACTCAGTTGCTGCTCATTCTTTTAAAGTAACGAAAATCGCACAATTTCTAGGAACAGTAGAAGAGCAACAAGGGAATACAGTTGACTGGCGTTCGCTTTATGAAAAAGCTCTCAATCATGATTATTCAGAACTTTTTATCGGAGATATTAAAACACCCGTTAAATATGCTACGCTTCAACTAAGAGAAATGCTTGCAGATGTAGAAGAATCTATGACTGAAAACTTTATCAAAAATGAAATTCCGACAGAATTCCAAGCGGTTTATTCAAAACGCTTAAAAGAAGGAAAAGATGAAACGCTAGAAGGACAAATTTTATCAGTAGCTGATAAAGTAGACTTACTGTATGAATCGTTTGGAGAAATACAAAAAGGGAATCCAGAAAATATTTTTGCTGAGATTTATGAAGAATCGTTAAAAACAATTTTACAATTCAGCCATCTAAGTAGTGTTCAATATTTTTTAACAGCTATACTGCCTGATTTATTAAGTGGAGACTTTGCGAATCAAGCACAACTTCAAAATATCTCTCAACGTATCTTAAACGAATAAAAGCTGAACGAGTGTTCGCTTTAATGAAAAATGTGTTATAATAGAATAAAGAAATAGAAGATAGGAGGCAATTTGCTATCCTATTTTTTGTGATTTGCGTTACATTAGAAGAAACAAACGAAAGTTAAGTAGAACAACTAAAATCCACCGTAAAGGAAGAAATTATATGCGAAATGATAAAATTGTAATACATGGCGCACGTTCACACAACTTAAAAAATATTGATGTCACTATTCCTAGAGATAAATTAGTTGTACTGACTGGTTTGTCTGGTTCAGGAAAAAGCTCATTAGCTTTTGATACATTGTATGCAGAAGGACAAAGGCGGTATGTGGAAAGCTTATCTGCTTATGCTCGTCAATTTCTAGGTCAAATGGACAAACCAGATGTAGATAGTATTGATGGTTTAAGTCCGGCTATCTCTATTGATCAAAAAACAACAAGTAAAAACCCACGTTCAACGGTTGGTACGGTGACTGAGATTAATGATTATCTCCGTCTTCTCTATGCTCGAGTAGGACATCCAATCTGTCCTAATGATGGGACTGAGATTACAAGTCAAACGGTTGAACAAATGGTAGACCGCGTGCTTGAGTATCCTGAAAAGACAAGGATTCAAATTCTAGCACCTATTGTAGTTGGGAAAAAAGGACAGCACAAAAAAATATTCGAAAAAATAAAAAGTGAAGGATATGTTCGTCTACGCGTGGATAAAGAAATCTACGATATTTCAGATGACATTGAATTAGAAAAAAATAAAAAACACGATATTGATATCGTTATCGATAGAATTGTAATCAAAGAAGGCATTCGCTCACGATTATTTGATTCTTTTGAAGCGGCACTTCGATTGGGAGAAGGCTATGCAATAGCTGACGTATTAGATCAAGAAGAAGTGTTGTTCAGTGAACACTATGCTTGTCCTTACTGTGGATTTACGGTTGGTGAATTAGAGCCACGTTTATTTTCTTTTAATGCTCCATTTGGAGCCTGTGGTGATTGTGATGGCTTAGGAATAAAACTGGAAGTAGACATGGACTTAATCATCCCGGAAAAATCGTTGACTCTTAGAGAAGGTGCAATTGCACCTTGGAAACCAATTAGTTCAAATTATTATCCGCAGTTATTAGAACAAGCTTGTAAAAAATTTAAAATTGATTTAGACACACCTTTTGAAAAACTAACTGAAAAAGAACAACGATTCGTTTTGGATGGTTCAAATGATGAGTTATTTCATTTTCATTATAAAAATGATTTTGGCGGCATTCGAGATGTTGATATTCCTTTCGAAGGAGTCATCCGTAATATTAATAGACGTTACAAAGAAACCAACAGTGATTTTACGAGAGATCAAATGCGTCTTTATATGACTGAATTAACTTGTCAAACTTGTAAAGGTAAACGATTGAATCGACAAGCTTTAGCAGTAAAAGTTGACGGTAAAGACATCGGCGATGTTAGTAACTATCCCATTGAAGGAGCTATTGAGTTCTTTGACAGTCTGGTCCTTTCAAACCAAGAGAGTATGATTGCTAAACCCATTCTAAAAGAAGTTCATGATCGATTAAACTTTTTGAGTAATGTAGGGCTAAATTACCTGACACTGAGCCGTATGTCGGGTACGTTATCGGGTGGAGAAGCTCAACGAATCCGATTGGCAACTCAAATTGGTTCCAATTTATCGGGAGTTTTATATATTTTAGATGAACCTTCAATCGGATTGCATCAGCGAGACAATAATCGTTTAATTGATTCATTGAAAAAAATGCGTGATCTTGGCAATACGTTAATTGTAGTAGAACACGATGAAGACACGATGCTTGCAGCTGATTATTTGATTGATATTGGACCAGGTGCTGGCGAAAAAGGTGGAGAAATAGTCGCTTTTGGTACACCAGAAGAAGTTGCCAATAATGAAAAATCATTAACAGGAGCATATCTATCAGGGAAAAGATTTATTCCTGTACCAAAAACTCGTCGCGATGAAAATAAAGGAGCTATCCGCATTACGGGTGCAGCTGAAAATAACCTGAAAAATTTGACTGTTGATTTTCCGTTGGGACGTTTTGTTGCTGTAACCGGTGTTTCTGGTTCTGGGAAAAGTACAACAGTCAGGTGTATGAATTTTCTTGAAGAACC
>JAVWJE010000013.1:16026-30942 GCA_036639135.1 Carnobacterium sp.
ACACTGGTTAATTCAATTTTGAAAAAAGCTTTATCTCGTGAACTGAATCGTTCTAAACAAAAACCAGGGAAATTCAAGAAAATGACAGGGTATGAAAAATTAGAAAAAATAATAAACATTGATCAAAGCCCAATTGGAAGAACTCCGCGAAGCAATCCAGCGACTTATACAAGTGTTTTTGATGATATTCGCGATTTATTTGCTTCTACTAATGAAGCTAAAATTAGAGGCTATAAAAAAGGTCGCTTTAGTTTTAACGTGAAAGGCGGACGTTGCGAAGCTTGTAGAGGAGATGGCATTCTAAAAATTGAAATGCATTTTTTACCAGATGTTTATGTCCCTTGTGAGATTTGTCATGGCACAAGATACAACTCAGAAACGTTAGAAGTTCGTTACAAAGGTAAAAATATTTCTGAAGTGCTAGGAATGACAATCGAAGAAGCTGTTACCTTTTTTGAACACATTCCAAAGATACATCGTAAACTACAAACCATTATTGATGTCGGGTTAGGATATGTAACATTAGGTCAACCCGCAACTACTTTGTCTGGTGGGGAAGCACAACGAATGAAGTTAGCTAGTGAACTGCACAAACGGTCTGATGGAAAAAATTTTTATATTCTAGATGAACCGACTACAGGACTGCACACGGATGATATCGCTCGTTTGTTGCATGTGTTAAACCGTTTAGTTGAAGCTGGGAACACAGTTTTAGTGATTGAACACAATCTAGACGTTATAAAAACAGCCGATTATATTATCGACCTTGGACCTGAAGGTGGAGCAGGTGGTGGGACTATTTTGGCGACTGGGACTCCTGAAAAAATCGCTAAAGTAAAAAATAGTTACACAGGACACTACTTGGATAAAATATTAAAAAGAGAGAAAAATCGGATGGCTGAATAACCTAATCTATAAAAAAATAGTAAAAAGCAGGCCTTCTTTTAATGGCCTGCTTTTTTTGTCAGATAGTTTTCGCTACCTCAGTTTTCACGTTCGTGTTAAAATGTAGGTGAGTACAATGTGAAAAGATTCAGTCTAAGTAACCACAAAGAAATCGTCCTAAAGTCCTATGACAAAATTCATTTAGTAAAGCATAATAGAACTATGAAGAAGAACAGCTAACAATACGTTAGTTGAACAATTACTAGGTAGATGGAATATTCCAAGGAGGGATAGTATCATGAAAGAAAGAGAAAGAATCTTAGAATTAGTAAAACAAGATATCATTTCAACAGAAGAAGCTCTCGTTTTACTTGAAAATATTGCTAAAAAAGATGGTAAAGAAGCTGTCAAAAGAGATGAGACAGCAGCTAGTAACCAAGCCTTTGTTAAAGAACCTATCGAGTTCCCACATGTAGAAGAGACAACAAATCAAAATACTCATCAAGAAGAATACGATGAATACAAAGAAGAACAGAAGAAAGATAAGGAACAATTAGAATCTATCTTAGAAAAACTTGCTAATGAAGCTTCCGGTTATTCTGTTCAGTTAGATGAAAAAAATGTCGAAATTACAGAAGTAAAAAATCAATTAAATAGAGCGAATGAAAAGCTTACTGTACTAGAAACATTAGAAGACTTAGATGAATTAGATGTTGAAAAAGAACCTGAATTAAAACAATTAAGTCACCAGATAGAAGAGTATGAAGCTCAACTAACAGATCTTGAAGAAGATAAAATGAAGTTAATGGAACAATTGCGTATGGTTAAACAAAAACAATGGGGATCTCAAAAAAAACAACTCATTGAAAAGTTTGAAATTCCAGATGACTGGAAAGACGCAGCCAATGAAACAATTAATCAAGTTGGCGAAAAAATGACTGAAGCTGGAAATCAATTTGGCAAGTTAATGAAGAACACTTTTTCTTCAGTAATGGAAAATATGGACTGGAAAGACGTGAATGTCCGTGTTCCTGGTTTAGCATCTACAAAATTCACGCATGAATTTAATTATCCTGATTCAGTGGCATCGATCATTGATGTAAAAGTAGCAAATGGCGATGTTGTTTTCAAAACGTGGAAAGGTCAAGACATTAAAGTTGAAACAGACATTAAAATCTATGGGAAAGTTGATTCGAATACGCCTTTTGAAGCGTTTGAAAAACGGAGCACAATTGATGTAACAGAAGAAAAACTTTTGTTCCATATTCCTAATAAACGCATACGTTGCGACATGACTTTTTACTTGCCTGAAAGAGTATACGATCACACGGCTATTAAACTGTTGAATGGAAATGTGAGAATAGAAGAGTTTGAAGGCAAAGATATTTACGTTAAATGTACAAATGGAGACATGAGTTTTGAAAAAGTTAAAGCTACAATGATTGAAACAGAAGGCGTAAATGGAAAAGTTTCTATTGTAGACAGCACGACCAGAGATTTAATTGTTAACAGTATTAATGGTGGTATTGTAGCTCAAGGAGACTTTAACGGCGCTGATTTATCAACAGTCAACGGCACAGTTAAGGTTACGGTTTTAAGCACAGACATACAGCGTTTAGAAGCTTCATCTGTTAATGGTGCAGTCAAAGTTTCTGTTCCAAAAGAATTGAGTATAGAAGGAAACGCAAAAAGTAATCTAGGTACCATTCAAAATCGAATGGAAAAAATAGAAACAATTAAAGAGAAAAAAGACCGCACAAATCAATTACTTGAATTTAGAAGACATAATGAAGGCAATCCAGTTATCCTAACAGTTAGTACGACGACTGGAAATATTTTTTTGAAAGACAATGAAAAATGATTGTTGTTACTGGTTGATTTTAATGAATGAATATGGAGGAGCGAATAGAATTGAAAAAGTTAACGAAATCAAAAAATAATAGAGTAGTCAGTGGTGTTTTAGGCGGGATTGCAGAATACTTCGGTTTTGATCCTAGCATCTTGCGTATCATATATGCTATTGCGATCGTCTTTGGAGTAGGTTCACCGATTATATTATATGTGATCCTAGCATTGGTTATACCAGAGCCGAATGGTTCAGGAAAATCTGATTGGTATAGACCCAGTGGAACAAAAAATGATGATAGACCCCGCAAAGAAGCTGAAAAAGTAAGTGAAGACAAGAAGGGAACCCACGATGACTGGAGTGACTTTTAATGAAGTATTGGCAAGTAATTGTCATTAATGCACTGACCTTCTTAGCTTTATCAGGGCTTTTGCAACATTCTTTTTATGTAGCAAATATTTGGATTGCTTTAGCAGCCAGTTTTGTTTTATCCATATTAAATTTTGCCGTTAAACCAATCCTAAGTCTCTTATCTTTACCCATAACCATTCTCACTTTAGGTCTGTTCAGTATTATTATTAATGCGAGTATGTTGAGTTTAACTTCTCTAATTGTTGGATCAGGTTTTCAATTCAGAACATTTTGGACGACTATTTTAGTTGCGATTATTCTGTCCTTTGTAAATACATTTGTTAACAGCAGAGTAATTGTAAAAAAATGGTAACTAAAAAACAATGTGCATAGGCGAACTAGTCTATGTACATTGTTTTTTTTATGAAAATATCGAGCATAAATTTAATTTCAATCATTTGCTCTGATGATCTTTATACGAAAAATGTGTGATTCGCTTTATTAGCCTAGTTTAAAATGGTAAAATAGAAAGCGTAAGCAACTTTTTTTAAAAAAAATCAATCAACTATAAATAATAGCAACCAGCTAAATGGAGCATAGAGGAGAATAGAGTATGACTAATGGCGTATCAGTAAAGGAACTAGTGGACTCTCTTAAGCTAGTTGTACATAACGGAGAGGAATTTTTAAACAGAACGATAAAAACAAGTGACCTTTCGAGACCAGGATTGGAATTGACTGGATACTTTAACTATTACCCGCAAGAGCGTCTACAGCTATTTGGCAGGACAGAAATATCATTTTCAGAACGCATGTCCAGTGATGAGCGGTTAATGGTTTTTCGTCGGATGTGTCAGCCGGATACGCCCGCATTTTTAGTTTCACGTAATTTAGAATTGCCTAAAGAATTGATACAAGCAACGACTGAAAAAGAAATCCCGTTGTTGTCATCATCTTACGCAACGACACGTCTTGCTAGTAATGTTACGAATTTTTTGGAAGAACGATTAGCTAAAAGAGAATCTGTTCATGGAGTCTTAATTGATATTTATGGAATGGGTGTTATGATAACGGGTGATAGCGGTGTCGGTAAAAGTGAAACAGCGTTGGAACTCATTCAAAGAGGGCATCGTTTAGTAGCAGATGACCGGGTTGAACTTCATGTTGTTGGGGAAAATCGCTTAATTGGTGAACCACCAGAGATTTTACGTAATTTAATTGAAATTCGTGGAGTGGGCATTATCGATGTGGTTAATCTATTTGGCGTAGGAGCAATTCGTTTAAGTAAAGTAGTTAATTGTCAATTTAGAATTATGGGATAAAAATACTAAATTTGACCGTTTGGGATCCGCTGATGGGAAGAGAAGAATTTCTAATGTAGATGTTCCTTTAGTTTCTATCCCAGTTAAAACTGGAAGAAATCTAGCTGTTATCATTGAATCCGCTGCGATGAATTTTAGAGCTAAACAAATGGGTTATAATGCAATTGAAACGTTTGAAAAAAATCTTGAACAATTAATTAAAACAAATTCTAAAGAAGTTTAATAAAGGAGATTAAAAGATGGACTTTTTACTCGGTGCAATCAATCCGATTGCATTTTCATTAGGACCTCTAGAAGTTCATTGGTATGGAGTCATTATCGCTTTAGCTATTTTTGTAGCGATATTCTTGAGTATGCGTGAAGGGAAACAGCGCGGTATTGAAGGAGATCATATTGTTGATATGACACTATGGGCGCTACCAATAGCTTTTATCGGAGCACGCTTATATTACGTTGTTTTTGAACTAGAATATTACTTGCAAAATCCAGGTGAAATAATAGCTATTTGGAATGGTGGAATTGCTATATATGGCGGATTGATAGCTGGAGGACTAACAGTCTATTGGTATACGAAAAAGCATGGTATACCGATTTGGCTAATGTTAGATGTACTTGCTCCAAATGTCTTATTGGCACAAGCTATGGGACGTTGGGGAAACTTCATCAACCAAGAAGCTCATGGTGGAGAAGTAACAAGAAACTTCTTAGAGAATCTACATTTACCTGAATTTATTATTAATCAAATGAATATTCAAGGTGTCTATTATCATCCAACATTTCTTTATGAATCTCTTTGGAGTTTAGCTGGATTTTTAGTGATTATTCTATTACGGAATCGTAAATCTTTACTGCGCCGTGGTGAAGTAGCTTTAACTTATGTTTTATGGTATTCATTAGGACGTTTCTTTATTGAAGGACTAAGAACAGATAGCTTATGGTTAGTAGATTGGTTACGCGTATCCCAAGCATTATCAGTTATTTTATTTGTAGGTGCATTGATAATTTGGGCGATAAGAAGAAGAGAGTATCCACCTATTCCTTATTACTTAGATGGATTAACTTCAAAAGAAGAAAAAACAATCACTAAAATTGATTAATTTCGATATCCTGATTGATGGATTTTTTTAATTGAAGAAAAAATACAGATACAATTAAATCATAGCAAGGAGTGACAAAAAAGATGTCAAATAAGATAGCGATATTAGGTGCTGGTTCATGGGGAACTGCCTTATCGATGGTTCTAGAAGAAAATGGACATGAGGTTCGTTTATGGAGTCATAGTCAAAATCAAGTTGATGAAATGAATCAACTTCATACAAATAAGCATTATTTACCTGAAGCCATACTTCCAAAAAATATAAAAGCTTCTGCAGATTTAACAGAAGTTTTAGATTCAGTTGATGCTGTTTTATTTGTAATTCCGACAAAAGCTATTCGTGAAGTGGCTCAAAAGGTAGAAGCTAGTTTAAAAAACCAAGTAGTTATCATTCATGCAAGTAAAGGATTAGAACAAGGAACGCATAAGCGTATTTCAATTATTTTAGAAGAAGAAATATCTGCAGACAACCGGAAAGCCGTGGTTGCTTTGTCAGGGCCTAGCCATGCAGAAGAAGTAGCCGTTAAGGATTTAACTACTATTACTGCAGCTTCACCTGATTTAGATTCTGCTACTTTTGTTCAAAAGTTATTTATGAACGATTATTTTAGAGTCTACACCAATAAAGATATTATTGGTGTAGAACTTGGAGCAGCATTAAAAAATATTATTGCGCTTGGAGCCGGAGCTCTTCATGGTTTAGGATATGGAGATAATGCTAAAGCAGCTTTGATGACAAGAGGATTGGCAGAAATTAGTCGCTTAGGAGTGGCTTTCGGAGCAGACCCGCTTACTTTTATTGGTTTAAGCGGCGTCGGTGATTTGATTGTGACTTGTACAAGCGTACACTCACGCAACTGGCAAGCAGGTAACTTATTAGGAAAAGGCATGACGGTTGCAGAAGTTTTAAACCATATGGATATGGTTGTTGAGGGGATTACCACTACTAAAGCAGTGTATGAATTAGCAAAAGAAAAAGAAATAGAAATGCCAATTACTGCAGCAATTTATGATGTGTTGTATAATGAAGCAAACGTTAAAATGGCTGTCGATTCCTTAATGAAACGCGTTGGGAAATCAGAAAGCTATTAGCACTTGTGTTTATTTAAAAGTAGAGTATTGGAGGAAAATAGATATGCAAAAAGTTCGTAAAGCAGTGATTCCAGCTGCAGGTCTGGGTACCCGGTTTTTACCTGCTACAAAAGCAATGGCAAAGGAAATGTTGCCAATTGTTGATAAACCAACCATTCAATTTATTGTTGAAGAAGCGATTAATTCAGGAATTGAAGATATCTTAATCGTTACAGGGAAAAGCAAACGTCCGATTGAGGATCATTTTGATTCTAACCCAGAATTAGAAGAAAACTTGAGAGCAAAAGACAAATTAGCCTTGTTAGAGTTAGTGGAAGAAACAACGGGATTGAATCTCTTTTTCGTTCGTCAATCGTATCCAAAAGGTTTAGGACACGCTGTTTTACAAGCTAAAGCATTTATTGGAAACGAACCCTTTGTTGTTATGCTTGGGGATGATTTAATGGAAGACGAAGTTCCTTTAACAAAACAATTGATTAATGGATACGATAAATCTCATGCTTCTCATATTGCAGTAATGAAAGTACCGCATGAAGACACATCTAAATACGGAATTATTGATCCTGAAGGACAAGTAGATGAAACAACTTATAACGTACGTAGTTTTGTGGAAAAACCAAAACCAGAAGATGCACCAAGTGACTTAGCTATTATCGGACGCTACCTATTAACACCTGAGATTTTTGATATTCTAGAAAAACAAGAACCAGGTGCTGGTGGAGAAATCCAGCTAACAGATGCTATCGATACGTTAAACAAAACGCAACGTGTTTTTGCACATGAATTTAAAGGGCAACGCTTTGACGTTGGTGATAAATTTGGATTCTTAAAAACGAGTATTCAATATGGTTTGAAACACAATGAGGTAAAAGATGCCTTACGTGAATACATCATTGAAATAGGAAAGAAACTTGAAGAAGAAGATAAAAAACAAAAAGCAACTAACTAATCTGAATAAAAATGAATTAGCGAGAAGTTGCTCACCAATTTAGGTGATGCGATGGAACGCTTTTTTTAATGATAACTAAGCTGCGTTAAGAGCATAGACAGCTATATCAAACTGAGCTTGTCTATGCTATACTTGCTTATCAAAATAAAAAGCAATAAAGAGGAGGAAGTCAGATGTCAGATGTGGAACATGAAAAAGCTATAATTATCCCATTCATTCCAACTAGTGACTTTTACTTTCAAAGAGGAATTAAAGCTTTTCAAAAAAATGATATGCCAAAGGCAAAAAAATACCTCTTACGTGCAAGCACGTTGAGTAAAAATGAAGAAGAGAGAATTTTTGCTCTTTGTCAATTAGCTATTTGTTATCAACAAACAGGTGAATTTGCAGAATCAATGGAAATATTAGATGATTTAATTCATAGTGATGGGGACATTTTTCCTGAAGCTTATTATTTTCAAGCCAATAACTATGCATTTCTAGATGAGTTAGAAGAAGCTTTAGAATTAGTTGTAAAATACTTGGAACTGGAACCAGACGGTGATTTTTCTGAAGAAGCAGAGTCATTAAAACAAGTCATTGAAATAGAAATAAAAGAATTTTAAAATTTAACTTTTATTTAGTAAGTAATACAAATGGAAGTTTCTTATTATACAGTGTAGAATGAATGATAAAATGAATAAGTTTAAAGGAGATATACTATGGCTATTGAAACAACCGAAAAATTTTATGATGTGATTATTATTGGGGCTGGGCCTGGTGGTTTAACAGCGGCTCTTTATGCATCACGTTCTAATTTAAGTACCTTGATAATAGAGCGCGGGGTACCAGGCGGTCAAATGATGAACACTGCTGAAGTAGAGAATTATTCTGGATTTAGTAGCATTAAAGGACCTGAACTTTCCGAAAACATGTATGAAGGTGCAATACGTTTTGGAGCAGAGCACATTTATGGCGATGTTAAAGAAATAATTGACAGCCGTGAGTATAAAACAGTGCTATCAGGAAAAAAAGAATACAAAGCGAAGGCAATTGTGATTGCAACAGGTGCTGAACACCGTAAATTGGGTGCTGATGGAGAAGCTCAATACAATGGCCGTGGTGTTTCTTATTGTGCGGTTTGTGATGGGGCCTTTTTTAGAAACAAACATTTAATGGTAATCGGTGGTGGAGACTCTGCTGTAGAAGAAGGCACCTATTTAACCCAATTTGCTGAAAAAGTAACCATTGTTCACAGACGTGATGAATTAAGAGCTCAGAAAATACTTCAAGAACGTGCATTTAAAAATGAAAAAGTAGACTTTATTTGGAATGCTACTGCTGAAACAATTTTTGGAGACGACATGAAAGTTACAGGTTTAAAATTGAAAGATACCAAAACAGGAGAATTTAGAGACGTTTCTGCTGATGGTGTTTTCATTTATGTCGGTATTTTGCCAAACTCAAACCAATTTAAAAATTTAGGTATCACTGATCAGGAAGGTTGGATCATCACAAACGAGCGGATGGAAACAGCCATTCCTGGAATATTTGCAGTTGGGGATGTTCGCTTAACACCTTTACGCCAAATAGCAACCGCTGTTGGAGATGGTAGTTTAGCTGGAGACAATGTTTTCCATTATATCGAAAGATTGAATGAATCTTTAGAAGCTGAAAAAATAAATTAGTTCAATCTTAAAAAGCAAAAGGCTAGGATGCAATCTTAAACCTCTTGCTTTTTTTGCGATGTATTTTAATGAAAGAAGATGAGAAAAATGGTATACTTGCAAAAAGAGCAATTTAAACGTTTTCTATAAAATTGTAAAGGATGATTAAATATGACTTGGGAACAAACTTATGAAATTTGGGACAATTATGAACCATTAGAAGAAACGTTAAAGATTGAGTTACTTAGTTTAAAAGAACATACTCATAAATTAGAAGATGCGTTTTATGCTCCTCTAGAATTTGGTACTGCTGGAATGCGTGGGATAATCGGCGTTGGAATTAATCGTATGAATCAATATACGATTCGTCAAGCCACAGAAGGCTTAGCTTTATTTATGGATAGTTTAGGAGATGAAACGAAAAAAAGAGGTGTCGCAATTGCTTATGATTCAAGACACCAATCTCCAGAGTTTGCCATGGAAGCTGCAAAAACTTTAGGTGCTCATAACATTCCTTCCTTCGTTTTTGAAAGTTTGCGCCCTACTCCAGAATTATCATTTGCTGTTCGTCAGTTAAATGCCTATGCTGGAATCATGATTACAGCTAGTCACAACCCAGCAGCCTATAATGGATATAAAGTATATGGTGAAGATGGTGGACAAATGCCTCCTAAAGAAGCAGATGCTTTAACTTCTTACGTGAGAAACGTCGAAAATAGTTTAACGGTTGCTGTAATGCCAGAAGATGAGTTGAAAACTAAAGGGCTCTTAACTATTCTAGGTGAAGATATGGATCAATTGTATCTTGAACAAGTGAAGACAGTAAATATCAATCATGAATTGATTGAAAAAATGAGTGACAAAATGAAATTGGTTTTTACACCCTTACATGGTACAGGTCAAATGTTAGGAGAACGAGCGTTAACTAATGCAGGGTTTAAAGGGATTACGGTAGTTCCGGAACAAGCCGTTCCTGACCCGGATTTTTCTACAGTGAAATCACCCAATCCAGAAGATCCAGCCGCTTTTGAATATGCTCTTCGCTTGGGAAAAGAAATCGATGCAGATCTTTTAGTTGCAACAGATCCTGATGCAGACCGTTTAGGAATAGCTGTCAAAACAACTGTTGGCAATTACGAAGTTTTAACTGGGAATCAAATTGCTAGTTTAATGCTTTATTACTTGCTAACGGTTCAAAGAGAGAAAGGCCTATCACCTGTGGATGGAGTCGTATTAAAATCAATTGTTTCTAGTGAATTACCAACAGCAATTGCAGAAAAATTTGGAGTGAAGATGGTTGATGTTTTGACTGGTTTTAAATTTATTGCAGAAAAAATTAAGCAGTATGAAGCTGATAATGGCCAAACATTCTTATTCGGTTTTGAAGAAAGCTATGGTTATTTAGTTAAACCATTTGTTCGCGATAAAGATGCTATTCAAGCTCTAGTTTTAATCGCTGAAGTTGCAGCTTATTATAAAGAACAAGATAAAACACTTTATGATGGTCTTCAAGATATTTACCATGAATTTGGGCATTATCAAGAAAAAACAATTTCTATTACTATGGATGGTATAGAAGGTGCTGGGAAGATTAAAGAGTTAATCGCTAAGTTCAGAAAAGAATCTCCAAGAGAATTTGCTGGAATTAGTGTAGAGTGCGTGGAAGATTTTGAAATGAGAGAACGCACATACAAAGATGGAACAAAAGAAACAATTAATATGCCTTCATCTAACGTATTGAAGTACAAAATGGTAGATGGCAGTTGGTTAGCTATTCGACCTTCAGGCACAGAGCCAAAAATAAAATTCTATATTGGAACTTTTGCAACTTCTGCTAGCGAAGCAAACAGAAAGTTAGGAGATTTTGAAGCAACAATTGAAATCGTAGTAAAAGCCTAATTTGCATAAAAGCCATGACGAGCCGCTTTGCTTGTCGTGGCTTTTATCTATTGGTAAAAGGATAAAGTAGAAACTTACCTATACATGACACACCCGGAGTGTTATAATGGTGTTAGTGCTCATAGAATGACAACTCGAAGGAGAGTGCCAATAATGGTAGAAAATTTAGAATTAGTAATTATTACAGGTATGAGTGGTGCAGGTAAAACAGTAGCCATGCAGAGTTTTGAAGACATGGGCTATTTTTGTATAGATAATATGCCTCCTAGTTTATTGCCGAAATTTTGGGAATTAGTGAGAGAATCTGGGAAATTAACTAAAATTGCGTTAGTCATTGATTTACGTTCACGTGCATTTTTTGATGAAATTATTTCAGCACTAGAAGGTATGGATAATACTACGTTTATCACAACAAAAATATTATTTTTAGAAGCAGATGATGAAGAATTGGTTTCTCGTTACAAAGAAACAAGAAGAACTCATCCTCTAGCAATGAATGATCGAGTGATAGAAGGAATTAAAAAAGAACGTGAACTGCTTAATGAGATTAAAGGGCGTGCTCAAAAGGTTATCAATACAAGTCACTTAACTCCTCGGAAACTAAGAGAAGAAATTCAAACAACTTTTAACGAAAAAGCAGGAGCAGATTTATTTCGTATTGAATTGGTTTCATTTGGCTTTAAGTATGGTCTGCCTATTGATGCTGATGTCGTCATGGATGTTCGCTTTTTACCGAACCCACATTATATTGATGACTTAAGACCGTTAACAGGTGTGGATAAGCCTGTGTATGACTACGTAATGAAGCAACCTGAAACGGAAGTTTTTTATCGCAAATTTACTGAATTATTAGACATTATTTTACCAGGTTATAAAAAAGAAGGAAAAAATAACGTAACCATTGCGATAGGGTGTACAGGTGGAAAACACCGTTCAGTAGCTCTTACAGAACGTATTGGACAAAAAATTACAACTGATGGATATCCGGTTCATATTACTCATCGGGATAAAGATAAAATTAAAGAAACGGTTAATCGATCATGATCAGTGAAAAAAAAATAAGAAAACCCAAAATAGTAGTAATAGGTGGGGGAACCGGCTTACCTGTTATTTTAAAAGGGTTGAAAGCAAAACAAGCAGATGTAACAGCTATTGTCACCGTTGCAGATGATGGAGGCAGTAGTGGTTCTTTGCGTAATTATGCTAATGTCGTTCCTCCAGGAGATATTAGAAATGTTTTGGTTGCTTTATCTAATCTTCCTGAACAGCATAAAAATATTTTTCAATATCGGTTTGATACGGCGGATAATTTTTTAGCTGGTCATTCTATTGGGAATTTAATCATAGCAGCTATGGCAGAAATGCAAGGCAATATTTTTGAAGCTATTCAAACTTTAGCAGAAATGATGGACGTTGATGGACACGTTTATCCTGCTGCGGAAGAACCTTTAATTTTGCATGCAATGTTTGAAGATGGATCAATCATTGACGGAGAATCAAAAATTGTAAAAGCGTGTAAGAAAATAAAAAAAGTTTATGTCACAGCTAATGAAGACAATCATGAAGTAAAAGCATCACGAGAAGTGATAAATGCTATTCATGAAGCAGATATGGTTGTCTTAGGCCCAGGTAGTTTGTTTACGAGTATCTTACCTAATCTAATGATTGGTGATTTAGGTAAAGCTGTAGTCGATACAAAAGCTGAGGTTGTTTATATTTGTAACATCATGACTCAGCAAGGTGAAACAGAAAACTTTACTGATTCAGATCACGTGAGTGTATTGCACAAGCATTTAGGAAAGAAATTTATCGATACAGTATTGGTTAATACCGAATACGTACCGAATGATTATGTGAATCATGTGAAATATGATGAGTACTTAGTACAAGTTGCGCATAATTTTACAGGCCTATCTAGAGAAGTTCCACGTGTCATTTCAGATAATTTCCTTTTATTTAGAGATGAAGGGGTTTTTCACGATGGAGATAAAGTAGTAGAAGAGTTGTTTAGATTGGCTTCTGAGAGAAATCGCATCCGCTATGCTAGAGCCTAGTTGAATTTTTAATGAAAAGGTAAAGGAGGTGGATGAAATGTCTTATGCTTCAGATGTAAAAAAAGAACTAACTCAACTAGAAGTTCATCGAGAACATGCTAGGGCAGAATTGGCAGCACTCATTCGGATGAATGGAACAGTGAGTTTGGTAAATAAAAAATTCGTGTTGAATATTCAAACAGAAAACGCCGCTATCGCGAGAAGGATTTATGTCCTCTTAAAAGACCATTTTTCTGTTGAAAGTGAATTATTGGTTCGACGAAAAATGAAATTGAAGAAAAATAATGTTTACATTGTTCGATTAAAACGAGGGACACAAAAAGTATTATCTGATTTATCTATTATGGACGGAATGATTATACACAGCCATGTTCCAGAGGAAATCATGACAAACTCACAAAAAATGCGTTCTTACTTAAGAGGCTCTTTTTTAGCAGGTGGATCCGTTAATAATCCAGAGACTAGTCGCTACCATTTAGAAATTTATTCTAACTATGCGGAACACAATGATGATATTTGTCAGATGATGAATTACTTTAATATGAATGCTCGAACACTAGAAAGACGCAATGGATTCATTACTTATTTAAAAGAGGGTGAAAAGATAGCCGATTTCTTAGCGCTGATAGGTGCTACAAGTGGGATGTTAAAATTTGAAGATGTACGAATTGTTCGAGATATGAGAAACTCTGTTAATCGGTTAGTGAATTGTGAAAATGCCAATTTAAATAAAACGATTGATGCAGCTGGCAAACAAATAGAAAGTATTAAATACATTGATGACGTGATGGGATTAGACAAACTACCAGTTAAATTGCAAGAAATTGCGCTGGTACGACTTCAATCGCCGGAGGTTTCTTTGAAGGAACTAGGAGAAATGATTCCTAGTGGCCAAATTAGTAAGTCAGGCATTAACCACCGTCTGCGTAGATTAAATGAGATAGCAGAACAATTAAGAACAGAAAACACGTTAAAAAGTAATAGTACATTTTAAAAAACAAAAAATCCCTCAAAAGCAGTTAACAGTGCTCTTGAGGGATTTTTTTAGCATGATAAAAAAAATATTATGTTTCGAAGCGTTTGCGTTTGAGAGAAGTAGGGATTGAAAGAGATTCGCGATACTTAGCAACTGTTCTGCGAGAAATTTCAACACCTTCACCTATTAATAGCTCGGCTAACTTTTGATCAGATAAAGGTTTTTGTTTGTTTTCAGAATCAATAAAATGAGCTAGTTTCTTTTTAACTTCATTTGTTGAAACTAGATCAGTCTCTTCTAAATTTGGATCATCTGTTGGTCTAGTATTCAACGCATTCATAAAGAAGTGCTTTAATTCAAAAATACCAAAAGCTGTTTCTAAATATTTATCATTAATAGAGCGACTAACGGTTGATTCGTGTATCTCGAGTTCAGTTGCAATGTCTCTTAAAGTTAAGGGTTGTATTGGCCGTTCTGGCAGAATGAAAAAACCTTTTTGTTTTTCTACAATGGCCGTTCCAACACGCAAAATGGTATCGCCTCTTTGTGTAAGACTACGTTGGAGCCATTCATATTCAGCTTTCTTTTCTTTGATAAAGTGAGTAACATCTTTATCTTGTACTTGCATCATTTCTTCAAAGTAAGAGGAGTGAAACGAAATAATAGGTAATCCTGACTTAACAGAGATAACTTTTAACTCTTTTGATTTAATCTCCACAAATAAATCTGGTTTTAAAAAATGATCTGTTTATCAATTAAATAGAGCACCTGGATAGGTAGTTAGAGTTTGAATGAAATCAA
>JAVWJE010000014.1:0-4031 GCA_036639135.1 Carnobacterium sp.
AATATATTTTGATAGGTTGAAAAAGAATCCTGCTTAACATAACTTAAACGAGACAAATCAATTTGAGCATTTGCACCCATTTCAACAATAGTTACAAGAAAAAATACAAAAGGAAGCCATTTATATTGCTGCGGCTTAATTATAAGCATAAAAATAACCAGTAAGCTTAATACAATAGTTAGCACAATTTGACTTGACTCGATAAAATCATACTCATTTTGATAAACGTTGATCCCTACTAGAGCAATTAGAATAATACTAAAGAAAGTTTCGAGAGGTCTTAATCCTTCCATCTTCATAAAACTTCTAAATCCATTTAAAATCATAAAAAAGCAGACGACAAATGAGAAACGATACGGATACCAAATTGGGTATTGTAAAGCATGCCAGACGATACTAAAAGCTTTTAAATTCATGGAAACGACGAAAAAAATGATTAGAGATAATCCAACTATCCGTTCACGTAAAGGAAATGATCGATTAAAAAAATAAAAGCAAAACGAAATTAATGCTAAACTGCCTATAAAAATATTCGGATATCCCGAAGGCATTTGGTCAAAGTTAAATGCCCCAATCATCAGTTTAGATAACATTTCGTGAAAGGGAAAAGAAAAGTCCCAGTCAAAAAGTAATTTTGTATAACTTGCTTTGCTTTCTAAAAGAGAAAAAAAGGTAGGCAAAAGTAAAAATGCACTTAATCCGGCTCCAAGTAATGAGTGCCATATGAATAATAGAATAGAACATGTGTTGGCTTTAACCTTTTCTATAAAAGTTAATTCAGGAGAATAGGTCATACCAACTAAGCGAAATAAAAAATAACCTATTAGAAAAAGGCAAATCATGTAAGCTATATAATAATTAGAAAATAGAGCTAATGCTAAAAAGAGAGAATAGGTTAGCCCTTTTCTTTCGAAAAGCAAGATTTCAATTCCTATAGCAATTAAGGGTAAAAAAATAAGACCATCAAGCCACATGATGTTTAGCTGGTTTACAATAGTATAACCCATTAAAGCATAACTAACAGAAAAAGCAGATAAAATAAATTCATTTCCATTAAAAGATTTTTTTAATAACCATCCAAAACTCAAACCAGCCAGACTAATTTTTAAAATAGTTAAGCAAGTAACCGCTAAAGAAATTTGATTTTGTGGGAAAATTAAAAAGATAATGTTAAATGGACTAGTTAAATAATAGGCCCAGAGCCCAACCATATCTCCGCCGATTGCTTTTGAAAAAGAATAAAAAAAGCTGCTAGGATCTTCATAAAAAGTTTGGCGATAGTAAGCGAAAAAGTCAACATACTGTTGTCCTAAGTCTACAGTCATTAGAGAATCATTACCAAAAGGATAAACGCCTTGAACAATATAAATTCCTAATAGAATAAAAGCGGGAACGAAAAATGATAATAGCAAAGGCCATTGATTTTTAAAAAGAGACTTAATAGAAAATTGCATCATAATCACTCCAATAAAATAAGTCGTTAAACTACATATAGGTATCTAGCTTCTAGAATAGCATAAATTACTAAGGAATAATTAAAATTTCAGTCATTCAATGGTTAATTTTGATACAATTTGTTACAATAGATAAAGTTAAGTTGAATAGGAAGGTGTCATATTGAAATCGAATAAAAAGAAAAGCAATAAAAAAAAATCACATATTCCTTTTCGTTTAAACTTGTTATTTTTTACCGTATTTTTATTATTTTCAGCTCTTATTTTGCGTTTAGGTTATTTGCAGATAGTACAAGGAGAAGATTTCGAAACTCAAGTGCAACGTACAGAAACTACATTAGCAACAGGAACTGTCCCTCGTGGAGAAATTTATGATAGCCAATATCGTAAATTAGTAGGAAACAATCCGTTGCAAGCGATAACTTACACAAGAGGCAAGGGAATCTCTGCAAAAGATATGGCAACGTTAGCATTGAAACTATCTAAATATATAGAAATGCCACATATTACACAATTAGAAACTGATGAAAAATTTGATTTATCTAAAAGAGATTTAATAGATTTTTGGATAGCATTAAATGAAGAAAAACTAAATAAACGATTATCAAAAAAAGAGTTAGCTTTAACAGATACAAAATTTTACGAAACACAAGTTAGTTATGTAACAGATGAAGATATTCAGCTGACATCTGAAGAACAAGCAGCAGCTGCTATTTTTAAAAGAATGAATGGAGCATACGCGCTTTCAACTATCAATATTAAAAGTGAAAATGTAACCGATGAAGAAGTAGCTAAAGTAAGTGAGAACTTATTGAGTCTGCCAGGAATTGACACAAGCACAGATTGGGTTAGAACGTATCCACAAGGGAATACATTAGAAAGTATCTTAGGAAAAGTAACGACTGAATCGAAAGGTTTACCAGAAAATAAAGTCGCAACTTATCTTGCAAAAGGATACTCTAGAAATGATCGTGTAGGTGATAGCAACTTAGAATTACAATATGAACAAGTGCTTAGTGGGTCAAAATCAAAATCTTCTACAGAAACCAATCAAAATGGAGATATCGTTAATTCCGTTCAAAGTTACATTGGGAAAAAGGGAGACAATCTTGTTTTAACAATAGATATGAATTTTCAAAAAATTGTTGAAGATATAGCCTATAAATCACTTGCGCAAAAAAGACAAGGTTTAAATGACAGGGTGTATGTTATTGCATCTGATCCCAATACAGGTGAAATAATGGCAATGACTGGTCAAAAAGTAAATCCGAAAACAGGTAAAATTGAAGACGATGCTTTAAGTGCTATTAACACGGCTTACGTAATGGGGTCTACAGTTAAACCTGCAACATTATTGGCTGGTTATATGGATGGGGTAATTACGTTGAATGATAATACTTTAGTTGATGAACCTTTAAAGTTTGGGGAACAGTCAACAAATACTATTAGTTCGGTATTTAATCGAAGGGGTAGTGTAGCCTTAAATGATATTACTGCATTGGAACGTTCATCAAACGTGTATATGTCTAAACTTGCAATGCGCATGGGAGGACAGTACTCATATACTCCAGGAGGAAATTTGAAAATTGACGGGGACGAAGTAATAAAAAAATTAAGAGGGTATTACGGACAATTTGGTTTAGGATTAAAAACAGGGATCGACTTGCCGGGTGAAGGAAAAGGGTATGTAGGGCAGGATGTTGCAGCTTATCAACCACTCTTCTTTTCATTTGGTCAATATGATACGTATACTCCAATCCAAATGATTCAATATGTCTCTACTCTTGCTAATGGTGGAAAACGTATTGCACCAAGAATTGTAGATGAAATTCGAGGAACCGATGAAGAAGGAAACTTAGGATCTATAGAAACTCAGTTAGAACCTACTATATTGAATACGATAAATGTTGGAGAAACTGAATTTAAACGTGCACAACAAGGAATGTACCAAGTAGTGCATGGAACTAATGGATCAGCTAGATCCGCATTTATAGGAGCAGAGTATCAGGTTGCTGGTAAAACTGGTACAGCTGAGGCTCCTTATGATGGTCCACTTCTAAGTGCTAGGGGAACAAAAGTAGAAAATCGGACTTTTATAGGTTATGCACCTTTTGATAACCCAGAAATTGCAGTTACTGTAATCGTTCCTTATTTACCTTTGCCTAATACAAGTGGAGAAAATACCGTTATTGCACGTCAAGTCTTGGATGCTTACTTCCGAGTAGGGGACTATAAGAACTTGGACGCAGAAACAAAGAAAAATGAATCTGGAGAAGAATAAAAAACTAACCTGTTTAGCTTCATAAGAGGCTAAACAGGTTAGTTTTTTTAACGATTCATTAACGTATCTGCAATCTGTTGAAAATCCATTTCGCTAGAAACCTCATAAGTACCTGGTCTAATTAATGAAATATAATTATTTTTTTCAAGGAATTTTTCGAATTCCGAGACATCTTTAATAATACCTTGATTTTTTATTTGTTGCACTGCAACGCTACCTGGATCTCCATCATTTACAATAATCGTTGCTTTAGTTACTTCAGGTTTAGCTGATTCAGCTGCTATTTCTTCTAGTTT
>JAVWJE010000014.1:4041-29349 GCA_036639135.1 Carnobacterium sp.
ACTAGAAGAAATAGCTGAATTTTCTTTAGTTAGTTCTGCAACTTCAGTTTTGGCTAACAACTCTTCATATTTCTCTTTGTATGACAATTCTTTTTTACTTGGTGCTTTTGTCCCGATAGTAACTGGGTTTTTAGCAGTTGCTTGAGGTTCGTTTATAAATAAATGATACCCGGCAAGAACAATAGCAGAAATTAAGAAACCAAGTGCTAAAAAACGTAATGATGGTTTACTCATTTAAAAACTCCTTTGTTCTATATTATTTTTTATCAATGTACTCATCTATTACAACTTTTATTGTTGCTTTAGATAATCTTGTTTGGTTAGCAATATCTTCAGAAGAAACGCCTTGTGTGTAAAGGGTAATGACGTGCTTTTTAAGAACATCATGAATTTTTGCTGATGTTGCTTTTTCTTCAGTATGAATGTTTAATTCTTCTTCTAGAATAGAAATACGTTTTTTTAATCCGTAAATATCTTGTAATAATTGTAGAGAAAGTTCTTCGAACTCTTCCTTAATTTTTTCGCCATTGTCTTTTTTATAAAAAGACCAGCCAATTAAAGCAATGGCAATGACTAACAAGAGAATAACTATTATCCACAGGTCCACTATTTTCACCTCTTTTATTTAAACTTCAAAATGATTTTAACATATTTCACTTTATAAAAGTAGCTTGTAAAAAAAACTTAATTTAATTAATAATTTTGAGTGACGTAAAGTAAAAAAACTTTACATCTTTTAAAAAAATACTAGCATGTTTCAAAAAAAAATGATATGATATTTAAGTCAGAAGTTTACGAAATGTAACTTCAACTATTGTTTATTGCTTGGAGGGAAAATCATGCGTGTAAATATCACATTGGAATGTACTGAATGTAAAGAACGTAATTACATCTCAAAGAAAAACAAACGTAATAACCCGGATCGTGTAGAATTTAAGAAATACTGCCCTCGCGAACGTGTTGTTACTTTACATCGTGAAACAAAATAACAACAGAAATTCTGTTGTTTTTTTGTTTCATAGCAAACCTTATTATAGACGAATAGCAAAAACGCGGGGATATTGTATTCTTAGCGTTTTTCTTTTTTAGGAGGAGAAATAATGTGGATAAAAAAGAAATTAGAATGAATACTATTAAAAAACTTAAAGAGTTAACTGATGAACAAAAAACCAGTCAAGAAGAAATTTTATTAAAAGCTTTATTTGATACCTCTGAATGGATGAACGCGAAGACTATTGCGACAACGATGTCACAGAAGTTAGAGTTAGACACCAGTATTATAATTAAAAAAGCGTGGTCAGAAAATAAAATAGTCGTTCTTCCTCGTGCTAAAAAAGATAGAAAAATGGATTTTGTTGTTTACACTAAAGATACACCTATGGAACTGTCTTCTTTTGGACTTGAAGAACCTGCTCACGATTTGATGGCCATTTCAAAATCAGAAATTGATTTGATAGTTGTTCCAGGACTAGCCTATTGTAAATCTGGTTTTAGGATAGGATTTGGTGGCGGTTATTATGATCGTTTCTTGGTAGATTATGATGGGGAAACAATTTCATTAGTTTTAGATGAGCAACAGATAGACTTATTTAAAGTTGATTCATTTGATATTCCAATCAAACATTTAATTACAACTAAAAAGACGATTCATAAAAAACATAATTGTTGATTGCTTCTATTAGCTGTCTACTCTTTCTTTTGATATACTTTGTTTAAATAAACAAAGGAGTGGTTAAATATGGAAACGTGTGAAGTTTTCTTTAGTAATGGCTATTCAATAAATGTAAACATATCTCAACATGCTTTTGTTGAACTAATTAGCTGTGAAGATGGTTTGTTGAATAATAGATTAGTATTATTAGAAAATATAAAAGGCAATCCACTATACATCAATCCCTTGCAAATTATTTCGGTGAAAGCTCTTTTTAATGAGGCAAAAGAAAAAGATGCTGCTATTAAGAAAACATCAGAGAATACAGAAAGAGAAAGTCATAATATAGAAGCGGTTAAGAACTTAAATGAAGAAGTTAAAAACACAGAATAAATTAATTTACTGCAATTAACACTTCTTGCCGAACTAAGTGCTGTCTATTTTAGAGCTTTTATTTGAAAAAAATCTATCCAAAAAATGCAAAAGAACTCTACCTATGCTATAACTTAGATAGGAATTTTTTTTAAAATGATGCTATTGCTCTAGTCTGTTGCCGCAGCCCTAGAGCTTTTTTAGTGTCATAGTGACACTTCGTACTTTAAATTTTATAAATAATAGGCAATAATTTGTGCACGCAGTTTATTTATTGTTTTTTATGAAAAAATACTTAAGAATGTTGTAGTTTTATTATAGAATCTGAACTTAAAAAATAAAAAGAGTTGTGTTCACTTTGTTGACATGAACGGTTTATTTATATGCTATAATTAGATGATAGTTTCTATCTTTACATAGATTATATTTTTAGATAGGACTGTTTTTAGCAGGCTAAAGATTGGAGTGAAATTATTGGATTACCAAAAGCAAATGAAAATAAAGCGCTTTGTTAGGCAACCATTACTGACTTACGCATTTTTGAGTGCTCAAATTTTATTATTTATCTTAATGACTTTTAATGGAGGAAGTACAAATACAAACACTTTAATTGAATATGGAGCGAAATTTAATCCGTTTATTGTTTCGGGACAGTGGTGGCGTTTGATTATGCCTATGTTTTTACATATAGGTTGGATGCATTTGCTCATTAATTCTGTTGTTTTGTATTTTTTAGGAATTCAATTGGAGAATTATTTTGGTCATTTACGTTTTGGATTGATTTACCTTTTAAGTGGTTTCGCTGGTAACGTAGCAAGTTTTGCGTTTAACAGTTCTATATCAGCTGGAGCAAGTACAGCAATCTTTGGATTGTTTGGAGCATCTTTGGTGCTAGGTAAAATATATCCCTATAATCCTGTCGTTCAACAGATGGCACGTAATTTTGTGGTTTTAATCGGTATAAATTTGGTTTTTGGTTTTTTAGACTCCTCTATTGATTTATCTGGACACATTGGTGGACTTGTTGGAGGTTATCTTATTTCTACGGCAATTAGCGTTAAGGATACATCTTCTAGATTGCTGAAAAAACGACTTTTGTTTGCTGTGATTTTTCTTACGTTAATTGTTTTATTGATTGCTTTAGGTTATTGGAAAACTCAGTTAATTTTATGATACAAGGCGGTGATTCTTTTGAAAACGCTCTATGATGTTCAACAGATTTTAAAAAGATATGGCATTTTTATATATGTAGGCAAAAGAATGTGGGATATTGAATTAATGATGATTGAGTTGAAAAAAATACACAATCAAGGTTTAATAGAGGATGATGAATATTTTAAAGCACTTCTGATCCTTAAAAAGGAGCACCATATAGAAGAAGAAAATGAAAAATAATGGAGGATAAAGATATGTCAAAAAAAATAATCGGAATAGATTTAGGTGGAACAACTGCTAAGTTAGCAATATTATCTGAAACAGGAGAAATCCAACAAAAATGGAGTGTCCTTACTGACATATCTGAAGGGGGATCTAAGATAATTCCATCTATTATAGATTCTATTAATGATCATATTAAACGTTACAATATGGTAAAAGATGATTTTGTTGGGATAGGAATGGGTTCTCCAGGTACGGTAGATCGGATTAAAGGTACAGTAGAAGGCGCATATAACTTAAATTGGGAATCAGTACAACCCGTTAAAAAGTTAATAGAGTCAGGTACAGGTATTCCTTTTGTGATTGAGAATGATGCAAACGTAGCTGCCCTTGGAGAGCGCTGGAAAGGTGCAGGAGAAAATGAAGATAATATGGCATTTCTAACTCTAGGCACTGGTGTTGGTGGCGGTATTGTAGCAGAAGGCAATTTATTACATGGTACTATTGGAGCTGCTGGAGAAGTCGGACATATTACGGTTGATCCTGAGGGATATCAATGTACTTGCGGAAAAAAAGGATGTCTTGAAACGGTTGCCAGTGCAACTGGAGTGGTACGTTTAGCCCGTGATTATGCAGATAAGTATGCTGGAGAATCAAAATTAAAAGCAGTTATCGATGATGGTCAGCTTGTAACAGCTAAAGATATATTTGATTATGCTAAACAAAATGATGAATTAGCAGTATTGGTAATAGACAAAGTTGCCTTTTATTTAGGTTTAGCTTGTGGAAATATAGCGAATATTTTGAATCCTTCAACAATTGTAATCGGTGGTGGTGTATCTAATGCCGGTCAATTTTTAATTGATAAAATTCTGTTTTACTTTAATATTTTTACATTCCCAGCAGTCCAAAACAGTTGCAAAATACGGTTAGCACAATTAGGAAATGATGCTGGTGTTATAGGTGCGAGTTCTCTAATAAAAGAATTGGTATCTAAAAACAAGTAACATCAAAAATAGTAATAATAGATTGTTTATTTATAGTTCCCCTCAAAGTAGCTGCTTGAAAAAGCAAAATAACTTAGAGGGGATTTTTTTCTTTTTTATAGAGGTTGCCAATAGTTCAAACAAGCTAAAGAAAAAAGGCTGTGCTATAATTAATTGGAGTAGTTCAATAAGGAAAGAGGTAGGTAGCATCCAGCTTATTAATAACCAGAAAAAAAAGGTGATTACATGAAAACAACTGTCTCTACTATGATGAAGTTAACGTTACTTTTTTGCGTTTTTTTTCTAGTTAGTTGCAGCAAAGATTCGATTATTCCTGAAAAAAAGGAAAAAGAACAAGTTCTCCATGAACTCCCTCTCGAATACGAAAGTTTTAGAAAGATTATTGGATGGATGTCCGACGAAGAAGTCCTTATTCATGCAAGTGAAGGAAATACAGATACATTGTATCTCTTTGATATATTTAATGGGAAAATGACAACTTTGTATGAAGCAAATGCTATTATACTAACGGCAGTAATCTCTGAAGATAAGCAAAAAATATTTATTCAAACTGTCGCTAATGAAAATCGAGAATTAAAAATAATCAATCTTTCCGGAGTAATTGAACAAAAAATAACAATCAAGACAAACGGTTATTTAAACATTAATTGGAACCCTGTTGATCAGAATAATTTGTTTATCTCTTACTATAAGCAAGAAGAGGAAATGATTGTTCAGAAATGGGATATTAATACTAATCAAATAACAGATATTAAATCCAATTCGTTAACGCCTATTTGGTATTCAGCAAATCTTTATTTATATGTAGATAATTCAGATGATTTTTCGTTGCAAACGGGTGAATTGTATATGGGAGATATCCGTACAAATAAAGTAATTCGCATCCGTAATCAAGTAACAGATTTTTATTTAAATAACGATACTTTTATTACATTTTCACCATCTGACTTCAATGAGGATGAATTATTGTTAAATAGACAATACCCATTTATGGTAGATAATGGTTTCATAACCATTCCAAAAGTCTCTATGAACGATCGTTTAATTTTTCCTTATCTTACTCAGTCAAGTAGAGAACAAGCTATTTATGGAGTTTTCTCTAAGGAACCAACTCAATTAGAAGTAAAGTCTGGTGAATTTCAGTTTAGCAAACTTAATTTTGACACTCAAAAAATGGATCCCATCATTGACTTGCCTGATAACGCGCCTATTAGTATCTCAAAAGATGGAAATTACTGTCTGTATGGTTGGCGTTATGAATATATGATTGATTTAGAGAAACAAGAGCTATATCCGCTGATTCAGTCTGAATAATCTTTTCTTCATAAAACAACAAACTTCGTCTTATTTGCAAAAAATGCTAGTAAAACCCCTTTTTCTTGTGTACAATTACTGTTGTGAGGATGAGATGAGAGGGGTATTATGAATTGAGTGCTAATGTTATATTGAACTTTATTTTACTGGTTATTGTTATTGTGTGGGGGATTTATGAAATCATTCAATATTTTAATCGTAAACGTGCATCAGTTGAATTAACTGAGGAAGAATTTAAAAAAGAAATGCGTAAAGTCCAATTGATAGATGTCCGTGAAAAAAATGATTTTGATGCTGGACATATCTTAGGAGCTAGAAATATACCGTATTCTTTATTTAAAACAAGAATGGTTGAGATTAGAAAAGATCAACCAATCTATCTTTATGATTACAATAAAACGTTGAGTAGTAGAGCAGCTGTTAAATTGCATAAAACTGGTTACACAGACATTTATCGCTTGAAGGGCGGCTACCGTGATTGGACGGGAAAGACTAAAAAAAATAGATAAAAAAAATCGTCTCTTTTAAAGAGGCGATTTTTTTTATCTATTAGAGTAATATTAATCTTCATCTTTGATGTCGATATCTTCGGGAGGTAATTCATTCAAATAATCCTGTATATCGAGTTTGTACTCTTCTAATGATTTTAAATATAGGTTGAATTGTTGGTCATTGATAAAAAGATCTTCACCATCTGATACAGTACGTATTTGTTTTTCACGAATAAGACGATATACTTCTGAAATTTCAATATCCAAATAATCTGCAGTTTCTTCAAGAGTTAGATACATTTGACACCCCTCCATTCGTTCTTTATATTTCTATTTTACGCTAATTTTGAAAGAAAGACGAATGAAGACTTTGTTATTTTAACTTAAGCATAACGAAATTTTGTACTATTGTGTTACAATAAGAGTGTTATCTTTTATTATATTTGTTTATAATCCAACCATTATATTTTATTTTTCAAGCAAAGCTCACTAGACATCTATATAAAAAACAGCTCTTTTTACGATTTATTTATTGTTTTTATTTAGAAGTAATTATGTTTTATCAAAGCAAGGAGGGTAGGAGCTGCCTATTAATTTATCTTATGTTTAAATTTTTAGCGCATGAAAATATGAATAGAACAAAAATTATAGCTCATCGAGGAAGTAAAGGAACTCATCCAGAGAATACGTTAGTTGCTTTTGAGGAAGCTATCCGAGTAAGAAGCGATGGGATTGAACTAGATGTTCACTTAACTAAAGAGGGTAAAGTAGTCGTTATTCATGATGAAACTGTGAAAAGAACGAGTAACGGAGAAGGTTTAGTACGAGATTTTACTTTAAAAGAATTGAAAATGTTAGACATGGGCAGTTGGTTTGATCCCAACTACAAGATATGTACTATGCCCACTTTACAAGAAGTAGTTGATCTGTTAAATCAAAATCAATTTAAAGGATTACTAAACATTGAACTTAAAACAAATATATTTGAGTATCTAGGTATTGAAAAAAAAGTATTGGATATACTTCTTAAACAACCCAATGTATTTTCTGTGGTGTATTCAAGTTTCAATTATGAGACTCTTATTCGACTTAAACAACTAGACAATAAAGCTGAAATTGCTTTATTATTTGAAAAAGTTAACGAAAATAAAACTCTGTTAAACCAGACTATTCCAATCGAAATGTGGCATCCTAGTCTAGAATGGTATAAAGGTACTCATTCAACTGGAAATTTTAAAATGCCAGTCCGTTTATGGACGATTAATAGTGAAGAAGACTTAGTTTATTGTTTTGATGAAAGAGTTTCTGGAATCTTTACAGATTTTCCCGAAAAAGCTCTTGCTATTCAAAAAGAGAAACAATTTATAGAATAAAGGAGAAAAAAGTGACTAGACCTAAAGTTATCGTGATAGTCGGTCCTACTGCAGTTGGGAAAACCAGTTTAAGTATTGCGTTAGCAAAAGAATACGATGGTGAAATCATCAGTGGAGATTCGATGCAAATCTATAAGAATTTAAACATAGGAACAGCAAAAGTATCCTTAGCAGAACAAGAAGATATTCCTCATCATTTAATCGATGAAGTAACGGTTAATAACCGTTATTCTGTATCTGATTTTCAAAAAAAAGGAAGATTACTGATACAGAATGTCACAGCTAGAGGGAAAATTCCGATTATCGTAGGTGGAACTGGCCTGTATATTGAATCATTGTTGTATGATGTTAGTTTAGGGGGTACTGGAGAAAACGATTTAGATTTTCGTGCACAAAAAGAATCTGAAGTCGAGCTTCATGGGGTAGAACACTTGTGGAGCCAACTTGAAAAGCTGGATCCAGCGTCGGCAAAAGCCATTCATGCTAATAATGTCAGACGCGTTATTCGCGCATTAGAGGTTTATCATACAACTGGCATTCCTTTTTCAAAATACCAAGAAGAACGCGAAGAAAAAGAGCCGTTATTTGATGAAAAAATTATTGGACTAACAACAGAGCGTTCTATTTTATATGATCGTATAAATAAACGAGTGTATAGGATGATAGAACAAGGTCTCGAATCAGAAGCAAAATGGTTGTTTGACCAGAACCTCAAAGACTCTCAAGCGATGCAAGGGATTGGTTATAAAGAATGGATTCCTTATTTTGAAAATAATGATTCTATTGAAAATGTGATTGCTGAAATTCAACAAAAATCAAGAAGATACGCTAAACGGCAGTTAACTTGGTTCAGAAATCGAACAAAAAGCGTTAGTTGGTGGGATTTAGTAACAGAACCAGAAACTGAAATGAAATTAAAAGAAGAAATTAACTCTTTTTTGACTGTTTAGCTATAAAAAGAAAGGCAGGTCATAGAGATGGAAACAAAAAAAGAACAAGAAAAGGTTGTACTGGTTGGAGTCCAAACGAGAGAAACACATTCTGATTTCACCTATTCTTTAAAAGAATTAGCTCAATTGACAGAAACGGCTTTAGGAGAAGTTGTTGGAGAGTTAACGCAAAAAAGAGAACGAGTTGATTCACGCACGTTTTTAGGTAAAGGCAAACTAGAAGAGTTGGTTCATCTTGTTGAAGAAACCAATGCAGATGTAGTTATCTTTAACCAAGCACTGACGCCTGGACAAACTAGAAATATTCAAGAAGTTATTGATGTGAAAATTATTGATCGGATTCAACTAATTCTAGATATCTTTGCTATGAGAGCTAAAAGTAAAGAAGGGAAATTGCAAGTTGAATTAGCACAACTACAATACATGTTGCCACGTCTAGCAGGACAAGGAATTAATTTATCTCGTCTTGGTGGAGGTATTGGTACCAGAGGTCCTGGTGAAACAAAGCTAGAAACAGATCGACGTCACATCCGTGATCAAGTAAATGATATTAGAAAGACGTTAAAAGAAACAGAAAAACACCGTAACAGAAGTCGAACACAACGTAAAGAAAGCGGAATATTTCAAATTGGTTTGATTGGTTATACTAATGCGGGGAAATCTACCTTATTAAATGCTCTTACTCAAGCAGAAACGCACGAAGAAAATCAATTATTCGCTACCTTGGATCCTTTAACAAGAAAACTTGTATTGCCGACAGGTACGATGGTAACATTGACAGATACTGTTGGATTCATTCAAGATTTACCGACGGAACTGATTGAAGCTTTTCAATCAACATTAGAAGAAACAAGAAACGTTGATTTACTATTACATGTCGTGGATTCATCTGCTGAAAATATGGCGGGGCATGAAAGAACGGTAATAAAATTATTAAAAGATTTAGAAATGGATCATATTCCAATTTTAACGGTTTATAATAAAAAAGATTTAGCTAATCACCTGTTTTCACCTGGATTATTTCCTAATGTATTAATATCAGCTAGAGATTCTTCTGATGTAGAAATCTTACTAGATGAGATTGTAAATAGAATGAAATCAATCATGGTTCCTTATCAAATGATGATTGACGTTTCTGAAGGACAAAAACTAGTTCGTTTGAAACAAGAAACATTATTAACATCAGAACAATATGTAGAAGAAGAAAATAAGTATCTCGTAAGGGGATATATCAAAAAAGAATCAAAATGGAATGGAGAGAACTAATTAAAATGAGTTGGAATAGTGAGTATGATATAGAGTTGAATGAAAGAATAAAAAGTGTTGAAGAAATGATTAAACCTGTTCATGAAAAAATACATGAAATTGCGTTATCCAATCAATTCAAGGTATTGTCTAGTTTTAGAGATAAAAAGGTAACTGAACAAAATTTTAATCCTTCAACGGGATACGGGTACGATGATTATGGTCGAGATATCTTAGAAGAAGTTTACGCTGATGTATTTAAAGCAGAAGCAGGACTTGTCAGACCACAAATTATTTCAGGGACTCATGCAATAGCAACAGCTTTGTTTGGTGTGATGCGTCCGGGTGATGATTTGTTGTATATTACAGGAACACCTTATGATACTTTATTAGAAATTGTTGGTGTGACTGGAAAAGGAATTGGTTCTTTTAAAGAATACCAAATGGGCTATGATTATGTTGAACTCTTAGAAGATGGAAGCATTGATTTAGCGCGAGTTAGAGACAAGATGACAGCAACGACAAAGGTAGTTGCTATTCAACGTTCACGAGGCTACGCAGATCGTCCATCGTTTACAATTGAAAAAATAAAAGAAATGATTCAATTTGTTAAATCTGTTGACCCATCTGTTATTGTCTTTGTTGATAACTGCTATGGTGAATTTGTTGAAGAGAAAGAGCCAATAGAAGTTGGAGCTGATTTAATGGCTGGTTCTTTAATTAAAAACCCAGGTGGTGGTCTAGTAAAAACAGGTGGATACATTGTTGGTAAATTAGATTTAATCGAAGCCTGTGCCTACCGATTGACGTCTCCTGGAATTGGTCGCGAAGCTGGTGCTTCTTTATATAGTTTACAAGAAATGTACCAAGGTTTCTTCATGGCTCCTCATGTCGTTGGTGAAGCTTTGAAAGGGGCTGTTTATACAGCTGCACTTTTAGAATCATGTGGAATAGAAAGTTCCCCTAAGTGGAATGATGAACGGACAGATCTGATACAAACGATTTCGTTAAATGATAAGGAACGAATGATTCAATTTGCACAGACGATTCAAAAATATTCTCCAATTAGCGCGCATGTAACACCAATTGGTTCTTATATGCCTGGTTATGAAGATGATGTGATTATGGCTGCCGGTACGTTTATACAGGGCTCTAGTATTGAACTAACGGCGGATGGCCCTATTCGCGCTCCATATACTCTTTATGTTCAAGGTGGACTAACGTATGAGCACGTTAAGTTAGCAGTTAGTGCAGCAGTTTCAGAACTGTTTTTTTAAACGGATTAAAAAATAGAAGATAGGTATAAACAATGTTCTTTATCACAAAAAATTTAGTGATAAGGAACATTTTTTTTGGTTGCTTAATCATAGTTTTGCAACTCACATCAGCATGTTATAAAATTTTTGACAATTATATGTAGCCTTGTTACAGTAGTAAACGAATAAAACAAAAAATGATTTCACTATGAAAGGGCGAATTTTTAAACTATGAAAAATTTTACTAAAGAAGAAATCGTAGCAAGTACAAAAGAAAATAATGTCCGTTTTTTACGCTTAATGTTTACTGATATTGATGGAACAGTTAAAAATGTTGAAGTGCCAATCAGTCAATTAGCTAAAGCATTAAATAATGAAATGATGTTTGATGGCTCTTCGATTGACGGCTTTGTACGAATTGAAGAAAGCGATATGTACTTGTATCCAGATTTAAATACTTGGTTAGTTTTTCCTTGGGAAATAGGCAACGAAAAAGGGAAAGTTGCTCGCCTAATTTGTGATATATATAATGCAGATGATACACCATTTGCTGGAGATCCTCGTACTAACTTGAAACGAGCTTTAAAAGAAATGGAAGAAATGGGTTTTACAGAATTTAATTTAGGACCTGAACCGGAATTTTTCTTGTTTAAACTTGATAAAAATGGTAAACCGACGCTAGAACTAAACGATAACGGAGGGTACTTTGATTTTGCCCCAACGGATTTAGGTGAGAATTGTCGACGTGAAATTGTATTACATTTAGAAGATTTAGGATTTGAAATAGAAGCAAGTCACCACGAAACAGCTCCTGGACAACATGAAATAGATTGGAAATATGCAGATGCTCTTGAAGCTTGCGACAACATACAAACCTTCAAGCTAATTGTTAAAACAGTTGCACGCGAGCATGGTTTACACGCAACTTTCATGCCGAAACCTTTGGAGGGAGTAAGTGGCTCAGGCATGCATTTTAATATGTCTTTATTTAATAAAGAAGGCAATGCCTTTTATGAAAAATCAGATGAATTAGGCCTTAGTAAAATTGCATATCAATTTTTAGCTGGGACAATTGACCATGCTTTAGCTTATACAGCAATTTGTAATCCGACTGTCAATTCTTATAAGCGATTAATTCCTGGTTATGAAGCTCCTGTTTACGTAGCTTGGAGTGCACGCAATCGTTCACCATTAATTCGTGTACCGAGTTCTCGTGGATTGTCTACACGTTTTGAATTACGTAGTGTCGACCCAAGTGCCAATCCTTATCTTGCTTTAGCAGTTTTATTAAAATCAGGATTAGATGGTATAAAAAAAGAAATGGTTCCTGCAGAACCAATTGATCGCAATATTTACCGTATGACTTCTGAAGAACGTCATGAAAAAGGAATTATTGACTTACCATCTACTTTGCATAATGCTTTAAAATATCTAAGTCAAGATGAGATAGTTAAAGACGCTCTTGGTCCACATATTTATAACAGTTTTATTACTTCTAAAAAAGTAGAGTGGGCAGCCTATCGAGAGCAAGTTTCTGAATGGGAACAAGAAAAATACATGACTTTGTATTAAAAATGGATTTATAAATAAGATTTAAACAAATATAGGACAAAAGAGAACACCCTAAAAAAGGGAAGTTCTCTTTTTATTTAAAAATAATTATCGATGTTAGAACTTATGACATAGGAATGAATTAATGATTGACAGCAGAAAAAAACATTGCTATTCTTAAAAAGTGATAAGAGGAGGGTTAAGATTTGAAAGAAAAAGAGCTAAGGCGTTCAATGGCCGTATTTACGATTGGAACAGTTATGAAGTTAACGGATCTAACAGCACGACAAATACGGTACTATGAAGAACAAAATCTCATTCAACCTGAAAGAAATGAAGGGAATCGTCGAATGTTTTCTTTAAATGATGTTGATGCACTTCTTGAAATAAAAGACTATATAGCTGAAGGTATCAATATGGCAGGTATCAAACGTATTTATGAATTTAAAAAAATAGAGAAACCTGTTACTAGTGAAAAAGAGAGCAACAATTATGCGCTGACAGATGATGATGTGCGACGTATTTTACATTCTGAATTCTTATCCATGAGTGGTTTTAATCAGAATAATAAAACACAATTTATTGATCCTAATCGTTTCTTTTAATAACTTTCTTAGGATAAGGGTGACTTATGTATATAAAAAGTCGAAAAAAGGATAAGGACCACTTAAAATAGTTCATCCCTAAATAGGAATTAAGATCACGAAAAGAGGAAAATAATTGGATTCGATACTTGTATTATTTGAAAAAAGAATTCGGAATAACAATAGTTTGACTCCGAAAATGAGAGATATACTTCAGGCAAGCCTAAAATTATTCGCTGGAAAAGGCTACTCAAATACCTCTACAAAAGATATTGCAAAAGCAGCAAATGTAGCAGAAGGAACAATATTCAAACATTTTGGCTCAAAAGAAAACTTATTATATGCCACATTAATTCCACTGTTAAAACATACCCTGGCACAAGAATGGAAACTGCAGTTAATAGAAGTCGTTCAAAATATTGAAGATTACCCATTTCAGCGTTTTTTAAGAGAAGTTTTAGAAAAAAAAGTAACTTATGCTGGGGATAATCTAAAAGTCTTTAAAATTTTATATATGGAATTTTTGTATCAAGAGGATATGCGAAACAATCTTCTTACATTAATTCCTAAAGATATTGTGAAAGAAATAAACGATGTGTTGGATTATTACAAGCAGAAAAAACAACTAGTTAATCTTCCAAATAAAGAAATATTTCGATTTTTAGCGGGTACTTTAATGACTTTTGTTTTAACAATTGAATTAGTATCTTCTACAGAAGAAGAAAAAGTAAATGAAATGGAAAATATGATTGTTTTTTTGATAAAAGGTCTGGCTCCTGTTCAACAATTTGACAAGGATTAAAAATGAAATTATACTTAAAAACATAAAAGTGAGTGATTGCTCACTTTGTTGAATCGAAAGGAATGAGATGTTAATGGCTTTTTTAGAAGTAAAGAAATTAAATAAATACTATCCAATTGGAGATGATAAACAATTTCATGCCTTAAAGGATATTGATTTATCATTTGAAAAAGGTGAGTTAGTATCTATTATTGGGGAATCAGGTAGTGGAAAATCAACTTTAATGAATCTTTTTGGTGGGCTAGATTCAAAATTTACTGGAGAAATACTTGTAGATGGAGAAGATATAGGAAAATATACAGAAAAACAAATGGTCCAATACCATAAAGAAAAAATAGGATTCGTTTTTCAAAGTTTTAATTTGGTCTCTCATCTTTCAATTTTAGATAATGTTACATTAGCTATGACATTGTCAAATGTGGATAAAGAGACTCGTCTTGAAAGAGCAAAAGCGATACTAGATCAATTAGGCTTGAAAGAACAGTACGATAAAAAGCCTGAACAACTATCTGGAGGTCAAAAGCAACGTGTTGCAATAGCTAGAGCATTAGTGAATGATCCTGACATTATTATTGCAGATGAACCAACAGGCGCATTAGACTCAGAAACAAGTGAACAAGTACTAGATATCATTCAGCAAATCGCTGAAGGTGGAAAGTTAGTTATTCTTGTGACACATTCAGAACGGGTAGCAGATAGATCGAGTCGAGTTGTAACCATTGCAGATGGTGTAATCATAGACGATAAACAAACAGGTCCTTTGAAAGAAGTCAGTCATACATTTAGCTTACGTTCCCTTGATGCGAAGCAAACAAATAAAAACTTGTCTATTTTTTCTGCCATTCGAATGGCTCTTTTGAATATGAAAGAAAAAATAGGCAGAAATGTATTAATTTCATTAGGTGGAAGCATTGGTATTATGAGTATTGTGCTGATGTTGTCTCTTGGAAAAGGAGTCAATGATTATTTGACAGAAACAATGAATGAAAATGTGAATCCTTTAATCGTTGAAGCTACAATGACAAAAGATACAGAATCAAAAGAAGCGAAAAAAGTTCGTGAAGAAAAAGAAAAAGCTGATGGGGAGCTTTCGGCTATTCCTGAAGGAGTTTTTGGAGGCGAGGAAGCCACAGAAGGTGAAATTGGTGGTCCTCCTGGTACACAAAATAAGTTGTCTTTTGAAAAAGAAAATATAAAAGAACTTGAAAAAATTGAACATGTAAAACAAACTACAAAAGGATTCACTTCTTTCTCTTTTACAAATAATGCAATCGAGTACGAAGATGAAAGTTACACGTATATGAATTTTGGCACTATCTCACCAGATGTAACTCCTTCAAATATTCTTTTTGGAGAAATGCCAAGTAAAAATGAGATTTTAATTACAGAAGGTCTCGCGACGAGCATAACGGATGATGCAGCAGATATGATTGGCAAGGAAGTGACTGTAAAGGTTGAAGTAGATGAAAATAAATTGGAAGATACTTATACGATTAGTGGTATCTTTAAGCCAGGCGATGCAGTAGGACCAGCCGGTATTTTTGATTCAGTCTTCATGACGATGGAAGCTTTCGAAGCTTTAAACAAAGAAGTAGATACTACCATTGAACCAAATGTTGTTTACCTAACTTCGGATTCTGAAGAATACACCAAAGGCATTAAAGACCAAGTAAAAGAACTAGGCTATGCAGGTTCTTCCTCAGACATCTTAACTGATATCTTTAGTAAAATGTTGGATATCTTCACTTATATTCTGACAGGTGTAGCTGGAATATCCTTACTTGTGTCCGCAATTATGATTCTGACTGTTTTATATATCAGTGTTGTGGAACGTACCCAAGAAATTGGTGTAATAAAAGCTATTGGTGGTCGTAAAAAAGACGTCAGAAGAATTTTTGTTTCTGAATCATTTTTAATTGGGCTATTTAGTGGTATTTTAGGTGTTGGAATTGCTATGGGATTATCAGTTGTAGGAAATTTCTTTATCGAAAAAACGTTTGATACGACAATTCTTCATATGACTCCGACATTTGCGATTGCTGGGATTGTCGTCAGTGTTGTTATTAGTGTTCTTGCTGGTGTATTGCCCGCAAGTAAAGCTGCTAAATTAGATCCAGTAGAAGCATTAAGAAGAGGTTAGATTTGTTAAATCATTTTTCTGTTAAGTTTCGCTTATAAGAAGCAAAAGATAGCCTACGCAAAAAAAGTGTGGGCTATCTTTTTGTATAAAAATTGTTTTAGTATACATAATTATGTAAAAAATAATGGTTAGATTAAAATAAAAAAAGAACTCACTGTTTAGTGCGTTCCTTTTTTATTTAAAATTAGTTAGAAATGGTTTGAATGCAATTATTTGAAAACACCGTTAAACAAGCATTCTTTATCAATGGCTTTATCTAATAGTTAAATTTCTGATGTCTCAGGAGAGGTTCGAACTCCCGACCGTTCGCTTAGAAGGCGAATGCTCTATCCAGCTGAGCTACTGAGACGTTTCTTAACAACAGAGTTTATTATATGATGAAATGAATAAAAAGTCAATGCTATTTTGTATTAAATCTATATTTTCTTTAAAGGTACATGTTGAAAAAATCACATGCCCTCGTTAACAGAAAGAAATTTATTTTTTTAGGAAATTTTTAAGATAAATGAAAAGATAGATTTTCAAAGTGTTGTTTATTTATAATTTAAAAGAATACAAAAATGTTTTTTTTAATGATTGTGAAAAAGAATAGAAAAATGGAGAAGAAAAGTGATAGATAGTTGATTTTATTGAACAGGTCTATTTCACAAAGAATACCATATGTAGTGTGAAAACAGCTTGTGAATATAAGTGATATCTATATATAGTGTATGTTGTGATTGTAAAATAACTAAATGTTGTGTAAGATATCAAGAGTAGAAGGAAGTTGTAGCTAGAATAAGAATCGCAACTTCAATACCAATATTTTAATAAAAAGGGGTAATTATAATGGCTCATAATGGAATCATCATTTATTCAAAACCAAATTGCATGCAATGCAACTTTACAAAAAAATATTTAGATGACAAAGGCGTAAACTATACAATAAAAGATATTTACGAATCTGAGATCGCACTAGAGGAAGTAAAAGAACTAGGTTTTACTTCTGTTCCAGTTATTTCAGCTGAAGGTAAAGAAGCATTCAATGGCTTTCGTCCTGATTTGCTAGATCAATTGGTATGAAAGTTGTTTATATCTCTTTAACTGGGCAGACTCGAAAGTTCGTTCAAAAGCTTGATATGGATTTGTTGGAGATTACTCCCACGAATCCTTATCTTTTTATTCAGGAGCCATTTGTAGTCGTTGTTCCAACATATGAAATTGAAGCAACTGAAATAATAAATGATTTTATTGAAACAGGAGATAACCTTTCTTATTTTAAAGGTGTGGCCGGTGGAGGAAATTTAAATTTTGGGAAGTTATTTATTTTTACAGCAAAGGATCTAGCCAAAAAATACGATGTTCCTTTATTGCATGCATTTGAGTTTCAAGGAAATGAAGAAGATGTTCGAAAATTGAAGAAAGCGGTGAATGAACTTGGATAAACCAGTATTAGCAACCAAACCTAAAGATGTTACTTATTTTAAATTAAACAATGAATTAAATCGTCCCATAAACGGATCTATTCCCTTGCAAAAGGACCGTGAAGCCGTCCGAGCTTACTTTTTGGAATTTGTTAATCCTAATACAGTTTTCTTTTATACACTAGATGAGAAATTAAATTACTTGATAAAAGAAGATTATATAGAAGAAGAATTTTTAAACCAATACGATCGTTCATTTGTAAAAGAATTATTTGAAGATATTTACAGTCGTAAATTCCGTTTCCGTTCATTTATGTCTGCTTTTAAATTTTATACTCAATACGCTTTAAAAACGAATGATGGAGAACGTTTCTTAGAACGCTATGAAGATCGCATTGTTTTTAATGCTTTGTATTTAGCAGGAGGAGACGAAGAAGTTGCACGTACGATTGCGGATGAAATTATCAACCAACGTTACCAACCAGCAACACCAACTTTTTTAAATGCTGGACGCAAAAGACGTGGAGAATTGGTTTCTTGTTTCTTGGTTCAAGCAACAGACGATATGAATAGTATCGGACGAGTAATCAATAGTGCGTTACAATTATCTCGTATTGGTGGAGGAGTAGGGGTTAACCTTACTAACTTGCGTGCTGCAGGAGACCCAATTAAACAAATTGAGAATGCTTCAAGTGGTGTCATTCCAGTTATGAAATTATTAGAAGATAGTTTTAGTTATTCTAATCAATTAGGTCAGCGCAACGGTGCTGGAGCAGTTTATTTGAATGTGTTCCACCCAGACATCGTATCTTTCTTATCAACAAAAAAAGAAAATGCGGATGAAAAAGTTCGAGTTAAGACATTATCACTTGGTTTAGTTGTACCGGATAAATTTTATGAACTAGCGGCTAATGATGAACAAATGTATTTGTTTAGTCCTTATGATGTTGAACGTATCTACAATAGACCATTTGCTTATGTTGATATCACTGAAGAATACGAAAATATGGTAAATAACGAGAAAATACGTAAATCAAAAATTAGTGCTCGTGAGTTAGAGAATGAGATATCTAAATTACAACAAGAATCAGGTTATCCTTATATTGTTAATATCGACACTGCCAATAGAGAAAATCCAGTTCATGGAACCATTACAATGAGTAATTTATGTAGTGAAATTCTACAGATCCAAGAACCATCACTAATTAATGATGATCAAACTTATGAAACACTAGGAACAGACATTAGTTGTAATCTAGGTTCTACAAATATTGTTAACTTAATGAAAACAACTGATTTTGGCCGTTCTGTTGATGCGATGGTTCGTGCATTAACAATGGTGACAGATCAATCTAGTATTGCTGCAGTCCCTTCTGTTAAAAATGGAAATGACAAGTATCATACTATCGGACTTGGAGCGATGGGTCTGCATACATTCTTAGCCTTAAACAAAATAGAATATGGTTCACCTGAGTCAGTTGAATTTACAGATGTTTATTTTATGATGTTAAATTACTATACACTGCAATCTAGTAATAGAATAGCAAGAGAAAGAAAAGAATCTTTCCATAATTTTGAGAAATCATCTTATGCATCAGGTGAATATTTTGATAAATATACTCAAGATGATTACGCATTTGATAATGAAAAAGTTAAAGGTTTATTTGAAAATCTTTCAGTTCCAACAAAAAATGATTGGTTAAATCTTAAAACGGCTATTATGGCCGATGGATTATATCACCAAAACCGCTTGGCTGTTGCCCCAACGGGATCAATTAGTTATGTGAACGAAACGTCTGCTAGTTTACATCCAATTACTCGTTTAATAGAAGAACGTCAAGAAAAGAAAACAGGAAAAACATACTATCCTGCACCATTCTTATCTAACGAAACCTTACCTTATTATAAATCTGCTTACGATATTGATATGCGTCGTGTTATCGATGTGTATGCAGCGGCTCAAAAACACATTGATCAAGGAATGAGTTTAACTCTATTTATGCGTTCAGACATTCCAGAAGGTTTGTATGAATGGAAAGACGGACGTACTACGAAACAAACAACTCGCGATTTAAATATTTTACGTCACTACGCTTGGCGTCAAGGCATTAAATCTCTTTACTATGTGCGTACTTTTACAGAGAACTCAGAAGAAATAGGATCAAATGCTTGCGAAAATTGCAGTATTTAAGAGGAGTGAATGAAAACGATGATAAATAGATACGATGCGATAAACTGGAATAACATTGAAGATATGATCGATAAATTAACGTGGGAAAAATTAGTTGAGCAGTTTTGGACAGACACAAGAATTCCACTATCCAATGATTTGGGTGACTGGGCACGTTTACCACAAATCGAAAAAGAAATGTTAGCTAAAGTACTAGGTGGATTGACACTTTTAGATACCTTACAATCACAGGATGGGGTAGAATCGTTAAAAGATTCTATTCGCACTCAGCATGAAGAAGCCGTATATAATAACATACAGTTCATGGAATCTATGCATGCTAAGAGTTACAGTGCAATCTTTAGTACGTTAAACTCTAAATCAGAGATTGATGACCTTTTCCAATGGATTAATACAGATGAACTGTTACAAGAAAAAGCAGAAATCATTAATGGTATTTATAAAAACGGAACACCTCTACAACGAAAAGTGGCGAGTGTAATGCTAGAATCCTTTTTATTCTATTCAGGTTTCTTTGCGCCACTTCATTATTTAGGTAACAACAAATTGCATAATGTAGCCGAGATTATTAAATTGATACTGCGTGATGAATCAGTTCATGGAACTTATATTGGATACAAATTCCAAATTGGCTATAATCAATTAAATAATGTCGAGCAAGAAGAGTTGAAAAACTGGACGTATGAACTACTGTTTCAGCTATATGAAAATGAAGTGAAATACGCTGAGGATCTATATGATGAAATCGGATGGACAGAGCGCGTTAAAGTATTCCTAAGATACAATGCTAACAAAGCTCTACAAAACTTAGGATTTGACCCTTTATTTCCAGACACAGCTAATGATGTTGATCCAGTAATCATGAATGGTATTTCTACGGGTACTTCTAACCACGATTTCTTTTCACAAGTAGGAAATGGTTATTTAGTAGGTATGGTTGAGTCAATGGAAACAGATGACTATGAAAAGTGGACAAAATAAATAGATAAAAATAAGTCAACACACTAAGGGATAAACCTTAATGTGTTGATTTTTTTTACTTTTTTTTGATACGGTCACTTTACGTTATGTATAAGTTTTAAAATAATTAGTAAAATAAAAACGCGTTAGAATATAAGTGCCGTAATAATTGAATAAAATCATTCCAATTTACCAACTTTTATTGTAGGAATAAGAAGAATTCTAAAGTATATAATTTTATATAAAATGAGATGTGAGGTACAATCAAGTTAGAATAGCATGATAAAAACGTAATCGTGAACGTTTTATTTTATTGAAAAAATAAAGCGGTTTCGTCAAAGAGTAAATAGTAAAAAAGGAGGGGTAAAAATGAAGAAAATAAGCTTGCTTTTTATTTTAGCCATTATATTAACAGGATGTAGCTTGATAAATCCTGATAAAAATAATAAAAAATCTTCAACAATCGAAAGTACATCTCAAATAGATTCAGAAATAAGCGTATCACCTAATGAAGTTGTTGATCAAAAAGAGGCCGAAGTAGAAAAGGAACCTCTCGTCTTTGTCCCTCAATTAGATGAAATAAATCAAGGCCTGACAACGGAAAATGATAAAGCGCTTTCGGAAATTTGGGGAATAGTTGAAGAAAATCAAGATATGGGTTTTGAAAATGATGTCACAATTGTTTACAGTGGCGAAACATTTGGCAAATCACCTAATTTAGCAGGAATATTTTTAATTGTTAATCGTACGAACGAGCCTTTAGAGAATTTGCAATTTACTTATACATTTGGTGGCGTTGATAAACAGCTTATTTTTGATCAAAAATCGTTTAAATTAACTGCCGAACGATTCGGAGTGCTAGAACCAAATACGGTTATGCCAATGTATTTTGTTGTTAAAGCGGAAAACGAAAATGATCTTAAGCAAATAGATGTTAAGCATGTCATTGAAAAAGTTGAAGAATTTAAATATGACATAGCTAGTAAAGGTAATAGCAATTCTAGTACTGAAGAAAATACCTCAGCAGATACTAAATTGACATTTAAGATTCCTAAGCAGAATAGTGATAAAGGGCAAACCATAGAAAATAATCCTTTAATGTCTGAGTTCAAAGCGATAGTGGATAAAACAAAAAACTTAGGCTTTGATGATGACGTGACCGTGCTGTATTCTACTATTTATGATAAAAATGAGAACGGTGTAGCTGCTTATTTTCTTGTTATTAATAAAACAAACGTCAGTATGAAAGATATTCATTTTGACTTTAACTACGGAGATAGTCAAGGTAACATGGTATGGGAAAAAGAACCCTATCACATGTCTAGTGAAGTATTCGGAGTATTGGGGCCAATGACCGTATTACCAGTTACTTTAACAGTTCCTGAAGGGAAAGAAGACTTATTTCTTTCTATTACAGAAGATAATGTAAAAACAAGCGTAGAAGAGTTCAAATATAACCAAGCAAACTAAATAAGGAGGGAAACACCATGAATAAGTTAATAATAGCAGTAGGCATTGTTTTGATTATGAGTGGGTGTAGTTCAGCTGGAGAGAATCATTCGGAATCTTCAACTAATTCAGAAGCTTCTTCTATTACTGTAAATAGCTCAAAAGAAAGTTCTGTTGAATCAACTCCTTCTATAAAAAAATCAAAACAGTCAAGTTCTGATACTGAAAGTAGTTCAGCTAAACCCGGTGGAGCTAGCACTGGTGGCATCATAGAGAAGTCTGAAAGTAAAGACTCAACTACTTTAGATGCAATCACTAATGAGATCCCACTAGTTCCACAAAAATCTGATATTGAAAGTGGATTTACATTAGAAACAGATCCCGTTTTACAAGGTGTTGAAGAAAGAATGAGACAGGCAGAAACAATAGGTATCCCAAACGATGTTGCCATACACTTTACTGGTATGACTTTAAATGAAACAGATAAAACTCAAGCTATTTTTATCTTAGTAAATTTAACACCGATGACCATGAAGAATATAAAGATGACCATTAGTTTTAGTAATACTGCGAATGAAGTGATTCTAGATAAGGCTTCATTTGTTCTTTCAGAAGATAAATTTGGTATTTTCAAACCTAATACTGCAATGCCAGTTTATATTGATATACCAAAAGAAAAAGAAGAAATTTTTAATAATTTAAAAGATTTCAATGAGATGATTTATTCAATTGATTCGTTTGAGCATGAAGAAATTTAACATAGATAGTTATTTAAAATGATTCAATCTAAAACCAACATAAGCTCTGATAAAAATTTTCGGTAAAGATATTTCAACGCTTTTTTAGCAAATGATTTTGCAAAAATAACGTAGCAAATAACAGGTTGAAATTAATGCCTGTAGAGAGTGGGGGTTGAGTAATAATGTTGTCCTTTGAGAAAAAAGACTGGCTTACTATACCTAATATTCTCTCTTTAATCAGATTATCGCTCATTCCAGTTTTTATTCTTCTCTATTTAAATGCAACCCAACCCACTGACTATTATTTGGCTTCATTTATTATTTTACTATCTGGATTAACAGACCTACTAGATGGGTGGATAGCTAGAAAGTATCATCAAATTACAGAGTTAGGTAAAATACTAGATCCCATAGCAGATAAGCTTACTCAAGTTACGGTCGTAATTTGCTTGGCTGCACAATTTAAATGGATGAGACTAATTGTTGTTTTATTCTTAGTGAAAGAACTATTTATGATAGTAAATAGTTTATTTCTTTTACAAAAAGGAAAAAAATTAGATGGAGCTAAGTGGTACGGAAAGATTTCTACAGCCATATTTTATAGTTGTATTGTTTTTCTAATTGCTTTTCCTTTACTTTCTGAGCGGATTGCTAGTTTATTAATGCTAGTGATAGGTTTCTTTTTACTATTATCTTTGTTTCTATATGGTAAAATTTTTATAAGAATGTACCAAGAAAAGATGTAAGAACTCGGGTTAAAATAAAGCGTTACAGTTGCTTTGTAAGGGTTTTCTTGGTATGATAATAATGAAAAGAAGGACAAGGTACAATGTCTTCTTTTCTAGAGTAGCAAGTATACTCTAGTACTATCTAATGATCCTGTTTACTTGAAAGTTTCGGATCATTGGAAATAAATTTATAATGTGGCGAAGTTCCTTAGGTTGGACGAGTCAATAAAAATGTATGGGACAAGAGTATAACCCCTCATACGATTAGATTAAATAAAATTTCAAAAGGAACTAGCTACAAAGTAAAAAGAGAGGCTTGATTTTGAGCCTTTCTTTTTTTTTCTGCTAGACTATCAACTAAATTAATGTGAAGAAAAAGCAGTTTTTTTTAAAGGACGATTGTTTATATAAAACAAAAGCTAAAAATAGATTTAAAAGGTTCCTTACTACCAAAACCCGTATTAAATTTGAATTTTAAAGAACAATTATTCGTTTATTTCATTTTGATGAGAAATGTGATACAATAGATAAGCAAACGATTAAATTGCGGGTAACGTTCTTCAAGAACGAAAGAAATGAGGGGATTTATGTGGGAGACAAAATAACCAAAGAAATTCAATCGTTAGTTGAGGTTGAGTTACGTAAAGGAGCTAGCAAATCAAGAATTGCGACTCTTTTGGGAGTGCCCTATGATGAAGCAAATGAAATTATTGATGAGATTAAAGCTTCATTTAGACCAGACTTAGGCGATAAAATTATTTTCTTATTCAGAGATGAGAAAATGGCTGGTACTATTATAAAGTTATTAAATAATAGTGCTGTTGTTGAGATTTATTGGGAAAAGTCATCTGAAAAGATGAAAGATATCATGGAATCTAAAACAATTGTCAATTTTAAAGATATTGTTGAATTTATCCATAATTAATTTGCAAATAAAATAATGAGTAATATTTAAAAGGTTGAGACAAATTGTCTCAACCTTTTTTTGCTTATTTTGTTGTAAAATTATGAAGAAATAAAATTTAACATATTAGATTTAATCCAATTATCGCTGGTATTTTAAAAAAAAAGAGTTGTTTAGCAAACTTTATCGATTTTTTATTATAATCATTGATTTAAAAAAAAATTCATTTTTTTCTTGACAGTTTCCTTTTTTAATAATATAGTTTGATAGTCAAATAGTTTGATGTTCAAAGTATTATGTTAGCTAGTAAAATAAAGGAACGGAGGAGCTGGTGTGGACAAAGCATTGGAGCATGAAATAAATGCTTATTTAATTACAATATTCAATGAAATTATAATGATTGAAGAAGACGCTCTTCAAGGGAGCACATTTAACGATATTTCTATTAAAGAAATGCATACTATTGAAGCTATCGGAATGGATCGAATCAATACAACTTCAGAGGTTGCAAAAAAGTTAGCCATTACTGCAGGCACACTGACCGTTTCGGTTAATAATCTTGTTAAAAAAGGATATGTTGAACGAATTAGAAGTGAAAAAGATCGTAGAGTAGTTAGGCTAGGACTTACAAAAAAAGGTAGACTACTTTATCGACTCCATGATAAATTTCATCGTAATATGGTTAACGAAACGATTACTGGAATGGAAAAAGAAGAAGCTGAGATATTGATTAAAGGTTTAAGAAATCTGCATGGTTTTCTGGACGAAATAAAAAATAATTTATAAGAACAGAGTTGAACTCGATGCAAGCAAAAATTAT